>JABHIC010000423.1 GCA_018671205.1 Gammaproteobacteria bacterium | reverse complement strand
TGAGCCATGCCCAACTTGACAAACCAGAGAAGTTGTATACACTGCCCTCTCTTTCGGGGCGTAGCGCAGCCTGGTAGCGCACCGGCATGGGGTGCCGGTGGTCGGAGGTTCGAATCCTCTCGCCCCGACCAATTAAGTAATTGAATTAGGGGCTCTTTTTAGAGTCCCTTTTTTTTGTGCTAAATTTCCTCGATGGGCGGTGCCATGCTGGTGCCACTTTGAATGTGCCAACTGGCGAAAGTGTGCCTCCAGCATCAAACCAAGGTTGTCGGAGTACTAGAGCACAGTAGGGGGCATATTGCGCGGCATCACCGGAGAACTTTAATTTTCTTAGGGTTGTTAATCACGGCGCTGTTGGTGTTTACGGGAGTGATGTCTTGGTTGGATAAGGGTGCACTTGTCACAACAATGCTACAGGTCACGCCGGCGTTTGTCGGGTTGGCTACCGTTGCGCACATGACTTGATCAGGGGTTCCCTAGGTCAGATTCTGCCCTGCGGATCATGGCAACCACTTCTGCGTTACCGTTGGCGTGAGATATATTGATTTCGGGGTGAGCCAGCCTGTAGACACGAAATATCTGGTCGGCGAATGATTGGCCTACTGTGGGTACGTCCGCAAAGTCGAAGATCACAAATTGAAAGTTCTCAAGACGAGATAACAGCCTCCTGGCTTGGCTTCTGGACACCAGGTTTTCATGCCCAAAACGTGCCATTGCAACGGGTATTATCGTTTTATTGAAAGCCAGATTATCATCATCAGTATCTGTAAATCGCTGGAAAACTTCGAAGTCAGTTCGAGTAGAGTTGAGGGGGATCTGCATAAGTACAGAAGTTCCGTTGCTATCATTTTCAAACTCATGTCGATCAGTGAATACGTCTAACGGTCTGTTTTCGTAGTGTGAAAATTCCATTTCATACGACCAAATAACAAACGCATCAAACATTTTGGAGGTAAAGAAAATACCTTGCCCTGAGTGGTTTTCTGGGTCGGTGGTTAGCTTCCCTTTGTGGAGCTCAACCAGTGCCTGTCTCTCGTCTTCAAGGTTTTTAAGTCGTTTGATTCGTTTGAATATACCCTCACCATTATCTGAAAGGTAAACAGTGATACGATCCAGCTCACGATCAATGGAAATAAAGCACTCACTCCCGTCTGAATGGTCAATGACGTTATTCATCATCTCCATAAAGCCATATTCGATAATCTTAAAAATATTGTGGGGGAGCCCTTGTACCACCCATTCAACGTGCTTGTAGTACAGCATATCTTCAGATAGACCCGGGGTTAGAGAGATGAATGCTTGGCTTTTACGTCTAGGCCCAAGGTGATAGCGCCGCCCTTTGGTTGAACCCGTGTAGATGAGCCAGCCATCCACGGTTAGTTTGCGGATATGCTTGTTGACTGCCTGTCGTGTGATCGAGAAAATACGGCTGATGTGTGCTGCGATATCGTCAGGATGGTGGGCAACGTCTCGCAGGATCTGTTGTCGTATTAGCTCACCACGTGCTTTCTTTGAGCTCATTATTGTAAACCGTAAAAATGTTATTGGAAACCATACTGTGGTTTATTGTAAATCATAAATATGTTTTTACAACCCAACCACCATCAGTTTGTCCCGTATTCACTGTCAACCTCAGACTGATGGATGTGTTAGCATCCAGCGGTGTGGCACAAAGGGACATCAGGATGATCATTCAGGGTAAAACACCACCTTGGAAACCAAGTGTCAAATTCCTACAGAGGGCCGCGAAGAGTGCAATGGATACCTCTGGCTAACGGTACACGTAAACAGGATGTGCTGAAGATGTACGAAAAGCGGCATTACAATGAGTTACATATTAACTGTGCTGCATGGGGTGCCGGTGGTCGGAGGTTCGAATCCTCTCGCCCCGACCAATTTCTTGTCTAATGAGTAAAACCGACATTGGTAAAGTCAACGGACAGCCTTCTGGAGGTGATTCCAGCGCGGTGAAGAACCCTTTTCATGCGATCTGGAGTGAGCAGGGCCACACCGTCTGCCTCGGTCACTGGGAGGTCAGTTACCTCAATACCCCTCTTAGCCTTCCCGCAGAGCAGCGGGAAGAGGATATGGGCACGTTTGGGGTCTACAGCTATCTCTATCCGGATGATCCTGAATTTTCCGAGGGGCTGGAAGAGGAGGCGTGGATTCTAGAGAACATGAGCTGGCTGGTCTCATTTTTTGAGCTTAATCAGATTCCACTCGACCCACAACATCTGGCCTGGTTGTATCAGGCTCTCAACCGTGAGGATTGGCGCTGTGGCAGTTGTGGCGGCTGTATTTAATTCAGGAAGTCTCTTCAGACAGTCTCTGTTTTGTTATAAAATAGACAATATAATTGCAGACTCCATGAGATGGATTTTTATTACTGGATCAAGGTAGAGGAATCGTGACCTTTCAGGCAAGACTTATCACCTCAATTGGTGCAATACTGGTTGTTGCATTTGTGGCTCTGGAGTATTCAACCTACCGCAACACGATTCGCACGGGGCTAGAGGGGCTTCAGCAGCAGGCTGAGGAGATCCGTGGCGTATTGATGTCGATGCGCCGTATCTACCACCATCAGTTTATCGATAGCGGAATCGAACTGACAGAAAGTACGGTAGGCTTTCTCCCCGCCCATGCAATGAACCGTATATCCAGGGACTTTCTGGAGTGGAGTCAATCCGGATTAAGCTTCAATAATGTATCAACCAAGCCACGTAACAGGCTGCAGAAGGCAGATGCTGTTGAAACAGAGGCCATTGTTCACTTTGAAAAAAATCCCGAAGAGCCACTGCTTTTCAGACCGTTTACCAATGAGGTCGGGGTGCCCTATTATCTTTATGCGAGACCGATCTGGGTTGAGGCGTACTGTCTGAAGTGTCATGGAAAACGGGAAGATGCCCCTGAAACCATTCGTAAACTGTACAGAACTGCCTTTGATTATCAGGTAGGAGAGCTGCGCGGCATTCTCAGTATCAAGCTTCCGGCTGCCCCCCTGCAGCAGCAGGCAAACGAACAGCTTGTACATAGCCTCCTGCTCCACGCAGGAGGTGTAATTATCGCCTTTTTTGCCATTATTGCTCTGGTTCGGCGTTTCGTTGCCGCACCATTGGTGCGGATTACGGAGGGTATGAAGTCAGTAACCGATGACAACTATCAGCATGACCTCGGTCACCTAAGTGGGGAGTTTTCCGAGCCTGCAAGGATCTTCAACCAGATGAGATCGAAGGTTATCCAACAGCAGGATGATCTGAATTTACAGTTACGAAAACTTGAGTTGGCGAACCGGGCGAAAGATAACTTCCTCGCCACGATGAGCCATGAGTTACGTACGCCATTAACTGCCATTATTGGCAATAGTGAGCTGTTGGCGGAAAAGATAGAGGGTGGAGATAATCAACAGCTGATCCATGCCGTTGGAGTAGCCGGTCGCAATCAACTGGCTCTGGTCAATGATATTCTGGATATGTCCAAAATCGAGTCAGGTAAATTTACCATTGATGAGGTCCCCTATGACCTCTCCATGCTGCTGGATGAGCTGAAACAGATGCTCTTGCCCCATGCCCAGGATGCAGGGATCGGCCTCCTGATGGATCAAAAAAACCGGGAGACCATGCTACTGCACGGTGATGGTCAACGTGTTGGACAGATACTGATCAACCTGATTGGGAATGCGATCAAGTTTACTGAACAGGGGCAGGTTACGCTAACCAGCCAGGTTGTCCAGAGAGAGCTGCTCTTCAGAGTTGAGGATACCGGTATCGGTATGTCAGCAGAGGGGATGAAGCATATCTTTAGCCGTTTTGAGCAGTCAGACGGAACCATCTCCCGGCGCTTTGGAGGGAGTGGATTGGGCCTCTTTATCGCTGAGAATTTGGCTGATTTGATGGGGGGGAATATCACTGTCTCCAGTAGAGAAGGGGTAGGGTCCATTTTTACCCTGTCACTCCCTTATCGCCCCACTAACCTGCCGGTAACCCACGCTACGGGAGAGCGTGCCGGTTCATCCGTACTGAATGAAAACCTAAGTGGTCACGTGTTGGTTGTTGAGGATACCCCGGAATTACAGCTACTGGAGTGCCGTATTCTGGAGGGGATGGGGCTCACGGTGACTACCGCAAATAATGGTCGTGATGCGCTTGAACAGCTCGATAAACAGAGTTTCGATCTCATCCTGATGGATATGCAGATGCCGGTAATGGATGGTATAGAGGCCACCGAGGCGATCAGGGTGAGTGGAAACCCCATCCCTATTATTGCGTTGACTGCGAATGTTATGCAGAAGCATCGGGATATCTTTAATCAGGCGGGCTGTGATGGCTTCATGGCCAAGCCAATTGATAAGCCAGCGTTAAAGCGGATGCTTAAGCGGTACCTGAAATAGGCCGATTCACCACCTGCACCTGCTCTCTTTTCTCCTCCGCTGGATAAGCCTCTGGACTTCTGCAAAGATCCGAGGATAATTTGCACCCATATTTTTTCTACTATTCATAATTTCTCAATTTAAAAAGGTGATTGATGATGGAAAGCTATATCCAGGGGCTGTTTGCGGAGCGTATTGGTGGGGAGCAGTTTGGTAAAGATACCAATATCTATAAGTTTGAAAAGATCAAGCGAGCCAAGCGGGCAGCGATGGAGGCCAACCCGGATGAGGAGATGATCGATATGGGGGTCGGGGAGCCAGACTGGATGGCCGAACCCGAGGTGGTTGAGGTGCTCTATCGTGAGGCCAAAAACTGGGAGAATCGTGGTTATACCGACAATGGTATAGATGCCTTCAAGGCAGCGGCAGCGGGGTATATGGAGCAGGTTTTCGGGGTGAGTGGTCTCAACCCGAACAGTGAGATCAACCACGGTATTGGCAGTAAACCGGTGTTGGCACTGCTACCGATGGCGTTCATCAATCCGGGGGATATCACGATTATGACTACACCGGGTTATCCGCTGCTGGGTTCAACCACTGCGGCGATCGGTGGCGAGGTGGTCAATCTCCCACTGCTGGAGGAAAACGATTTTCTTCCGGATCTGGATGCGTTAACAGAGGATCAGAAGCGTCGGGCCAAACTGCTCTGTCTCAACTACCCCAATAACCCCACCGGTGCCGTAGCGACCGAGGCGTTCTATAAAAAGGTGATTGCGTTTGCCAAAGAGAATGGGGTCATCGTTGTCTCGGATGAGGCTTATGCTGCGTTGATGTTTGATGGAGAGAAACCACTCTCCTTTCTTGCTGTAGAGGGTGCAAAAGAGGTGGGGATTGCGATTCAGTCACTCTCCAAGGCCTACAATATGACCGGTTGGCGTCTTGCCTTTGTTGCCGGAAACGAGTTGCTGGTAAAGGCCTTTGCGACGATCAAGGATAATAATGACTCTGGTCAGTTTGCGGCTATTCAGCATGCGGGAGTCTATTGTCTGAACCACCCGGAGATCACTGAGAAAACCAGTGCCAAGTACTCCCGTAGACATGATCTGCTGGTGGATGCATTACAGAGTGCCGGTTTTGAGGTGAAGAAGCCGAAAGCAACCTTCTACCTCTATGTAAAGGCTCCCACGGCAACAAAAGGTGGGGCCACGTTTGATAGCGGAGAGGCCTTCTCTCAATACCTGATCAAAGAGAAGATGATCTCCACCGTGCCCTGGGATGATGCGGGGAACTTTGTCCGCTTCTCGGTGACGTTTGTGGCCGGGGATGAGGCCGATGAAGAGCGGGTGATGGGTGAGATCAAAAAACGGTTGGGCAGTGGGGAGTTTATCTTTGGATGAATTATGGTATCTCTAGCAGCATTTCATTTTATGAGGTTGCCGGATCCAGCACAGATTTGATCCGCTGAGTGATCGCACGGATCTCTTCTGGATCTTCTAACGGGGTGTTGTCCTGATAGGTGACCCAGAAAAGATCCTCTACCCACTCGCCGAGGGTGGCAATCTTTGCGCCCTGAACGCGGATGTCACACTCCATCAATACTCTGCAGATGGAAGAGAGCAGTCCAGAGCGGTTGGTGGCATCCACCTCCAGCAGGGTCTGCTGTTTCCGCTCATCCTGACGGAATAGTACCTTACTCGCCTCATGAAAATGTTTCTGGTGGCGAGACCTCCTGAAGGTGACCGGTTGATCCAGTAAGGTGGGGTGGTCAATCTCCTGCTGGAGCCGTTGACGGATTTTTTGGAGAAGTTCAGGATCCTGAAGCGTTTTACCACTGCGGGTCAGTACGGTAAAGATATCGAGTGCATGGCTGTCGAGGGTAGTGTTGATCCGGGCGGCATGGATGTCGAGCCCCAGTGACTCCAGGGTATGAATCAGCGTGGAGAAGAGGAAGCGCTGGTCACCGCTGTAGATAAGGATCTCACTGCCACCGTGGTGGCTCTGTGGGTGAATTTCGATCACTGGGCGCTGTTCGTTGGAGAGGATGGCTGAGGTGTGCCAATAGATCTCTTCGGCATCATGTTTCTGGAAATATTCTATCTCCAGACTGCTCCAGAAGGGTGTAATCTGTGACTCTTCAAAGCGCTGGCCTCGCAGCAGATCCAGCGCCTGTTGGCGATTCTCTGTGGCCCGCTCTGCGCTGAGCTCAGGCTGATGCAGCCGTTTCAGTGCCTCCGTTGTGAGACTGAAGAGCCGCTTTAGCAGGGTATCCTTGAAGTGGTTCCAGAGGGTTCGGTTGGTGGCACGGATGTCGGCCACGGTGAGTAGATAGAGCATCTCCAGGCGACGTTGAGTCTCCACCAGTTGGGCAAAAATGTGGACCTCTTCCGGGTCATCAATGTCGCGGCGCTGTGCAAAGGAGGACATATCGAGGTGATGTTCCACCAGCCAGGCGATCTCCTCTCTCTCTTCTGGGGCGATTTGGTGTTGTATACAAAAATCATGCACCACGCTGACCCCCAGTTTTGAGTGGTTACCCCCCCGTCCTTTGGCGATATCATGGAATAGGGCAGCAAGGTAGAGGGGGCCCGTGTGGTCAAGCTGGAGGATCAGCTGGCTCAGTTGGGGGGATTCGTGGTGAAATTCAGGTACGGTGAGGCGTCTCAGGTTGCGAACCACAAACAGGGTATGTTCATCCACTGTATAGGCATGAAACAGATCGTGTTGCATCAGTCCAATAATCTTCTCGAACTCGGGCAGATAGGCACCCAGTACGCCATAGCGGTTCATCCGCCGCAGTAGATGGGTGAGCCCGAGTGGATGGTAAAAGAGCTGGAGAAAGCGTTGCTGGTTCTCTCTGTTTTCACGAAAGTCGGCATTGATGGAGTAGCGCGCCGCACGAATCTGTCGAATCGCCTCGGCAGTGACCCCTTTTAGTTCAGGGTGGTCACGCAGTACCAGAAACAGGGAGAGTGCCAGTTCGGGTTGCTGTTGCAGGCACTCTCTTTGTAGTAGCGTCAGGTAGCCCCCCTGTGTCCCGAAGTGTTGATCTATTGCGCTCGGTTTACGCTCTTCATAAGGGGTTAGGAGTTGCTCCTCAAAGAGCTGTAACAGCATCTCATTGAGGAGGGATAGCTCCCGTATGATTCTGAAATAGCTGTGCATAAAGGACTCTACACCACGATTGTTGTCGCTATCGAGGTGACCAAAGTGTCTCGCCAACTCTGGCTGGAGATCAAATAGCAGACGCTCCTCGGCACGTCCGGCAATGAGATGGAGAGCAAAGCGAACCTCCCAGAGCCGCTCCTGTCCCGCTTCCAAGTCACCACACTCTGCCTCGGTGAGAAAGTGGCGCTCCGCCAGCTCACGGGGGTTACTGGAGCCAAAATGTCGCCGTGTGACCCAGAGTATGTTCTGGATATCCCGCAGACCACCTGGCCCCTCCTTGATGTTGGGTTCGAGGTTATAGGCGGTATCGTTGTACTTCTCCAGTCGAGTCTGCTGTTCGCGGCACTTGGCAACAAAAAATGGGCCGCTGGGCCAGAAAGCATCACTGGAGAGCTGCTGTTGGAGTTGCTCAAAATGGACAGGAGAGCCCGCCAGTAGCCGAGCCTCCAGTAGATTGGTGGCCACCGTAATGTCGGCGTTCCCCTCCTCCAGACAGCCCTCCACCGTACGTACGCTGTGTCCAATCTGTAGCCCCAGATCCCACAGCAGGGTGACAAAGGCCGTAATGGCATCACTACAGGTGGGATCCTCTTGTTGAATCAGGATCAGTAGGTCAATGTCTGAATAGGGGTGAAGTTCCCTTCGCCCATAGCCTCCAACCGCCACCAGTGTGGCATTGGCAGCATGGAGGGCGGGGTTTTCCCAGAGTGCCCTGAGCAGCTGGTCGATCCAGTCACTCCGTTTTCGAATGAGCGTGCGGGCAGAGGTCCCGGCATGAAACTCATCGCTGATCTGCTGTTGTCCCTGTTGCAGAATCTCTTTGATAGCACGCGCAGCGACGGGCTGTTGAGTCGCTGCCTGAGTCAGTTGATCAGAGATCATCCTCTTCCCCCCTGCGGGTCAGTACCTCAACCCCCTCTTCTGTCACCAGCAGGGTGTGCTCCCACTGTGATGAGAGACTGCGGTCTTTGGTGGTGACGGTCCAGCCATCTTTCTGATTGAGCTTGCAGTGACGTTTACCAACATTAATCATCGGCTCAATGGTAAAGGTCATGCCTGCCTCCAGAATAGGGCTGCTCACTTTGTCAGCATAGTGAAGTACCTGCGGCTCTTCATGGAAGGCTCGGCCAATTCCGTGTCCACAGTACTCATGTACCACGGAAAAGTGGTGGGCTGAGGCATGCCGTTCAATGGCATGACCGATTTCTCCCAGAGCGGCTCCCGGTTTGACGCACTCAATCCCTTTGAGCAGACACTCTCTGGAAATCTCTATCAGACGCTGGGCCCGAATTGAGGGTTTGCCAAGGGCAAACATTTTGCTGGTGTCGCCATGGTATCCATCCTTAATGACGGTGATGTCAATATTGATAATATCCCCGTTTTTTAGCTTTTTCTGGCCGGGTATCCCGTGACAAATGACATGGTTGACCGAGGTGCAGATTGATTTTGGAAAACCGTGGTAGTTGAGAGGGGCCGGGATGGCCTGCTGGGTATGGACAATATAGTCATGACAGATCTGATCCAGCTCATCGGTGGTGATGCCTATGGTCACATAGGGCTCAATCATCTCCAGCACCTCAGCGGCGAGTTTGCCAGCGAGGCGCATTTTGTCGATCTCTTTGGTGGTTTTGATGGAAATAGTCATGGATGTCTTAGAGAGAATATTGGGGTTTGTAAGAAATTAAAGTGCGTAGTATACTTCGCGCGCATTTTAATTCACACGTATGCTATCACCACAAACTCGGGTGTCCTCGTAAAAGAGGATTGGGGCTGTGGGGTATACGGAGGCAAAACCCAAAATTGGAGAAAATTATGTCTGTTTCCATGCGTCAAATGTTGGAAGCTGGTGTCCATTTCGGCCACCAGACCCGTTTCTGGGATCCCAAGATGGCCCCCTATATCTTTGGGGATCGTAACAAGATCCATATTATTAATCTTGAAAAGAGCCTGCCGCTGTTTCAGGATGCGATGAATTTTATTGGTGGTGTGGCGGCTAAAAATGGCAAAGTCCTTTTTGTCGGCACTAAGCGTGCTGCACAGAAGACCGTACGTGAGGAGGCCGAGCGTGCAAAGATGCCCTATGTCAACCACCGTTGGTTAGGCGGGATGTTGACCAACTTTAAAACCGTCAAGCAGTCCATTCGTCGCCTGAAAGAGATTCAGGCAATGAAAGAGGATGGTCGTATTGAGCGTCTGACTAAAAAAGAGGGGCTGATGATGACCCGTGAGCTGGAGAAGCTGGAGCGTACGCTTGGTGGTATCCAGGATATGGGAGGACTCCCCTCTGCAATCATGGTGATTGATACCGGTCACGAGGGGATTGCAATTAATGAGGCAAGGAAGCTGGGGATTCCCGTGATTGGTGTCGTGGATACCAATAATAATCCTGAGGTGGTGGATTATGTGATTCCCGGAAATGATGATGCCATTCGTGCGATTCAGCTCTATGTGCGAGCGGCTGCGGATGCGGTTCTGGATGCTAAGGCAGCCTCTTCCGTTGCGCCAGTAGAAGCGCCTGCTGAAGTTGTGGCTGAGTCAGAATAAAAGGAGAATGTAGAGATGGCAATTACTGCGAGTCAGGTAAAAGAGCTGCGTGAGAGAACTGGCGCAGGAATGATGGAGTGCAAGCGGGCACTGGTTGAGACCGATGGTGATATTGATATCGCCATTGAGAATCTGAGAAAGTCGGGTCTTGCCAAGGCCGATAAAAAAGCCTCTCGCGTTGCAGCCGAGGGTGTGGTTGCCATCAGCGTGAGTGAAGAGGGTTCTCGTGGGGTGATGGTTGAGGTTAACTGTGAGACCGATTTTGTTGCCAAGGGGGATGAGTTTGTTGAGTTTGCCGATCAGGTGGCGGCAACAGCCCTGGTGAACACGCCTGCCGATGTGGAGACACTCTCCGCAATGACTCTGGTGGGTGGTTCAGCCACTGTTGAGCTGCGACGTCAGGAGTTGATTGCCAAACTGGGCGAGAACATGACCGTGCGCCGTTTCTCTATGGTCG
>JABHIC010000422.1 GCA_018671205.1 Gammaproteobacteria bacterium | reverse complement strand
CAGGGGGTGCAGAATTTTGCCAGCTGGTATCGGGAGTACCATCAATTCTGATGGGAGAGGGTTATGTTTCAGACGACAGTGAATGAACACCTAACGGTTATTTCCGGGTTACAAGCGATAGAGGCGGAGATCAACCGTTCAGCAGAGCGGCTGATTGGCTGCCTGCGGCGGGGGGGGAAAATATTGTTGATGGGCAACGGGGGGAGCGCCGCTGATGCCCAGCATATTGCGGCGGAACTGGTGGTTCGGTTCGAGAAAAATCGGCGGGCTCTGGCGGCAATGGCATTGACCACCGATAGCTCTATCCTCACCGCGACCAGCAATGATTTTGGTTTTGAACAGGTTTTTCTGCGCCAGGTCGAGGCGTTGGCCCGCGCGGAAGATATTGTGGTTGGAATCTCTACCTCCGGGATGAGTGAAAATGTGGTGCGGGCGCTGGAGGTGGCACAACAGCGCGGTGTAGAGACTCTTGGGTTGACGGGAGCAGAGGGGGGGCGAGTGGCCGAGTGGACGGATCAGACCCTTCAGGTCCCCTCCACTGTGACCGCACGGATTCAGGAGGCCCATATCCTGATCGGCCACTACTGGTGTCAACGGATAGAGGAGGGGCAACAATGAGGAGGCGTAAGCGATGAAACACTCCATTCCAGACTTCTCCAGTGGAAGAACCCTGGTGGTTGGTGACCTGATGCTGGATCGCTACTGGTCGGGCGGTGCCGAGCGGATCTCCCCGGAGGCCCCGGTGCCGGTGGTGCATGTGAAAGAGATTGAGGAGCGTCCCGGCGGAGCCGGTAATGTGGCGCTCAATGTGGCGGCATTGGGGGGGGAGGTGACGCTGTTGGGGGTGGTGGGCGGTGACCCGGAGGGAGAGGTGTTGCGCTCTCTGCTGGAATCCAGGGGGGTTCTCTGTCAGTTTCAACAAGAGTCCGGGATTCGAACCTCGACCAAGTTGCGGGTATTGAGTCGCCACCAGCAGCTGATTCGTCTTGATTTTGAGGATCAGATGGAGAGTCTCTCTCTCCAGGGTATACGGGAGCAGTTTGAGGCGGCGTTGCCACAATGTGGTGCTGTGGTGCTCTCCGATTATGGCAAGGGGACTCTGCGAGAGGTGGAGTCTCTGATTGAGTTGGCTCGATTGGCCGGTAAGCCGGTACTGGTTGACCCCAAGGGGGGGGACTTTTCCAAATATCGTGGTGCCACGTTAATGACCCCTAACTTCTCTGAGTTTGAGGCAGTGGCGGGCCACTGTGACAATGGGGAGGCGATTGTTGAGCGTGGTGAACAGCTCCGGCAGGCGCTGGAGATGGAGGCGCTGCTAGTGACCCGTGGTGAGGCGGGAATGACACTGTTATGTGAGGGAGAAGGGCCCTTTCACCACCCTACCCATGCGCGTGAGGTCTATGATGTGACCGGTGCGGGCGATACGGTCATTGCAACCCTGGCTGCGGGGCTGGCCGCAGGGGCAACGAAGCAGAACGCAGTGGTGACGGCAAATCTTGCGGCCGGTATCGTGGTGGGTAAACTGGGTACCGCGACCACCAGCGTGGCAGAACTGCAGCAGGCGATCCACGATCCACAAGAGAGCGGATTTGGTGTGGTCAGTGAGGATCAGCTTGATCGGGCGATTGAGCAGGCCCATGCCCGGGGGGAGCGGGTTATTATGACCAACGGCTGTTTTGATCTGCTTCATGCCGGACATGTCAGCTATCTGACAGAGGCCAGAAAGTTGGGTGATCGGTTGGTGGTTGCGGTCAACTCGGATCAGTCGGTACGCCAGCTCAAGGGAGAAGATCGCCCGATTAACGGTTTGGCGCAGCGGATGATTTTGTTGGCTGCGCTGGAGAGTGTGGATTGGGTCGTCCCCTTCAGTGAAAAGACCCCCGAACGGCTCTACTGTAGATTATTGCCTGATCGGATTGTGAAGGGGGGGGATTACCGGCCGGAAGAGGTGGCGGGCGGGGCTTGTGTGGTAGCGAATGGGGGGGCTGTGGAGATTCTACGTTTTGTAGAGGGGTACTCCTCGACCGCCATTGTGGAACGAATTAAGGAGATATAGGTATGATCATCGTGACCGGAGGCGCTGGATTTATCGGCAGTAATATTGTCAAGGCGCTGAACGAGCGGGGAGAGCGTGATATTTTGGTGGTTGATAACCTCACCAATGGCCACAAGATGCACAATCTGGCCGATCTCGATATCGCTGACTATATGGATCGGCTTGACTTTATTGAGCGGATTAATCAAGGGGAATCCTTCGGTAAGGGGGGGGTGCAGGCAATTTTCCATGAGGGGGCCACCTCAGCCACTACCGAGTGGGATGGTCACTTTGTGATGAAGAATAATTACGACTACAGCAAGTCACTGCTTCACTGGTCTCTGCAGCGGGGGGTACAGTATCTCTACGCCTCTTCTGCCTCGGTCTATGGGGCAGGGGGCACCTTTGTCGAGCAGCGGGAGTATGAGCAGCCAATCAATATGTACGCCTACTCCAAGTTTCAATTTGACCAGTATGTGCGTCGTCTGCAGCCCGAGATGAGGAGCCAGGTGGTGGGGTTTCGCTACTTTAATGTCTACGGACCAAGGGAGCAGCACAAGGGGACCATGTCGAGTACCGCCTTCCACTTTAATAAGCAGATTAAAGAGAGTGGTGTAGCGAAGCTGTTTGCCGGGTGTGATGGCTACGGCGAGGGGGAGCAGCGTCGTGACTTCGTCTATGTGGGGGATGCGGTCAAGGTTAATCTCTGGTTTCTCGACCACCCGGACAAGGCGGGTATCTTCAATCTGGGAACCGGCCGCTCTCAAGCCTTCAATGATATGGCCCGTGCGGTGATTGAGTGGCATGGCAGAGGGAAAATTGAGTATATCCCCTTCCCGGACCATCTGAAAGGGGCCTATCAGAACTTTACCGAGGCCGATATCAGTGCGCTACGTGCAGCAGGTTATCATGACTCTTTCCTTACTGTTGAGGAGGGGGTGCGGGCGTATATGGATCTGTTGAATGGTTAACCTAGAGCCTGCATTTGGTCGGCGGAAGTTCAGCAAATATTGAGCCAAAAAACATTAATTGTCGGCCCCTCCTGGGTGGGAGATATGGTGATGGCGCAGAGCCTGTTCCGGGTGCTCAAGGCCCAATCTCCGGCAGCAGAGATTGATGTGCTGGCACCGGCCTGGTCACTGCCACTGCTGGAGCGGATGCCCGAGGTGCGCAACGGGGTGGTGATGCCGCTGGGTCATGGACGGCTGGGGCTGGGGGAGCGCTATCAGCTGGCAAAATCCCTGCGTGATGAACAGTATGATCGAGCCATTTTGCTGCCCAATTCACTCAAGTCGGCTCTCATCCCCTGGTGGGCAAAGATCCCGCAGCGAACCGGGTTCCGTGGAGAGATGCGATACGGGCTGTTGAGCGACCTGCGCATCCTCGATAAAGTGGCATTGACAATGACGGTGCAGCGTTTTGTTGCGCTGGGGCTGGATCGTGACGCACCGCTGCCCGACCCCATCCCTCCTCCACGATTCTCGGTCGATCCTGGTGAGGTGCGTTTGGCACTTACTGCGGTGGGGTTATCCCCCCCCAATAAGCGGCTGTTGGCGCTCTGCCCCGGTGCGGAGTATGGCCCGGCCAAGCAGTGGCCTGCCGACTATTTTGCAACGGTTGCCCGGAAGAAGATGGCGCAGGGGTGGACGGTCTGGCTGTTTGGCTCGGAGAAAGATGAGGTGATTTGCCAATCGGTGGTCGATGCAGTGGCAACAGAGGAGGGCACCATTGAAAACCTGGCAGGAAAAACCTCACTGGCAGAGGCGGTCGATCTGATGTCACTGGCGACTGTGGTGGTGGGCAATGACTCGGGGTTGATGCATGTGGCGGCGGCATTGGGACGGGATCTGGTGGCGATCTATGGCTCCTCTGATCCCGGCTTCACTCCACCCCTCCACCCAAGGGCGCAGATACTCGACCATCATCTGGCGTGTAGCCCCTGTTTCAAACGAGTCTGCCCGCTGGAGCATACCGACTGTCTGACAAAATTAATGCCAGCAGAGGTGTTGCAGGCCATTGATATATTTGAAAAGTGATGGGCAGCGCGGGATGAGGGTTCTGTTGATTAAAACCTCTTCATTAGGGGATATTCTCCATGTGCTCCCTGCATTGAGCGATGCCGCCGCCGCAATTCCCGGTATCCGTTTTGATTGGGTGGTCGAGGAGGCGTTCGCTGAGGTACCGAGCTGGCACCCTGCCGTGGACCGGGTGATCCCGGTGGCGATTCGGCGCTGGAGAAAAAATGGATTGAGAGCGCTGCTCTCCGGGGAGTGGGGTGGTTTTCGCAAGCAGCTCCGAATGGAAGAGTATGATCAGGTACTGGATGCACAGGGGTTGATCAAAAGCGCGCTTGTGAGCTGGATGGCGCGTGGGGAGCGAGTAGGGCTGGATGCCGACTCTGCGCGTGAGCCATTGGCGAGCCGTTTTTATGATCGCTCTATTGCCGTGGCTAAGGGAGAGCATGCGGTAATCCGGTTACGACGGCTGTTTGCGGAGGCTCTGGGGTATCCGATGCCGAAAAGTCCCGCAGACTCTGCGATTCGCAGCCAGAAACTGGTTGCCCCGGACCATTCGCCCTCGATTCTCTTTGTTCATGGGACTACCTGGGTCACGAAGCATTGGCCCGATCTCTATTGGATTGCGCTGGCGGAGATCGTCAACCGGGCGGGTTATGGTGTGGTATTACCGTGGGGCAGCGAAGAGGAGCGGGATCGAGCGGAACGGATTGCTGCAGGGCATCAGGCGACCATTCTTCCCCGCTGCTCACTGACGGAGTTGGTGGGCTATTTCCGGCAGGTGGATGCGATGGTCTGTGTTGATTCCGGGCTGGCGCATCTGGGGGCTGCGCTGGATATCCCCTCCATCACCCTTTATGGCGCCACTAATCCGGGACTGATTGGTACTCTGGGAGCGCAGCAACACCATCTGAGCTCCGATTTTGCCTGTGCCCCCTGCCTGAAGCGGCTCTGCCACTATCCGGAGAAGGGAGAGGTGGAGCCCGTCTGTTATCAGCAACTCTCTCCCCAGGTTGTCTGGCAGAGAGTGACTCAATTGATTAATATCTCCTACTAATAGTCTCCCTCTCTCTCCCATCTGTGGGAAAATAGCATAGCTTATCTGTGGAACTGAAAGAAGAATGAAACCCAACCTCTCTATTGTGATCCCTGTCTGTAATGAGGAGGAGAGTATCCGCCCGTTAATTAACGAGATTAACCGTGTAGTGGAGCCATCGCTCGGCTATGAGATTGTGGTGGTGGATGATGGCAGTGGTGACAGAACGGTCTCGATTCTCTCTGAGTTGAAGCGTGAGCTGGTTCAGTTGCGGGTGGTTCGTCACCTGCAGAATAGTGGTCAGAGTACGGCTGTCCGTACAGGAGTCAGGGCGGCCAGGGCCACCTGGATTGCCACACTGGATGGGGATGGGCAGAATGATCCCGCCGATATCTCAAAACTCTACTGGAAGCTGACCAGAGAAGAGCATGGAGATCCGTTGCTAGTGGTGGCAGGGTATCGCAAGAGGCGGCAGGATAATTGGTTGAAGCGGTTCTCCTCTCGGGCGGCGAATGCGATTCGTAGCCGGCTGTTACGAGATCAGACCCCGGATACCGGCTGTGGACTCAAGCTATTCTCGCGGCAGGGGTTTCTTGAGCTCCCCTATTTTGACCATATGCACCGCTACATTCCGGCCCTATTCCTGCGCCAGGGGGGGCGGGTGATCTCGGTTGAGGTCAACCACCGCCCACGGGAACAGGGGGTCTCAAAGTATGGATTTCACAACCGCCTCTGGGTGGGGATTGTTGATCTTATGGGGGTACGTTGGCTGCTGAATCGGGCCAAAAACCCAGAGATTGAGGAGATTTAATTTTATGCAAGATATTCCCACCTCCTGGTTGATGCTGGGCTTCCTGGGGCAGGCGCTCTTCTCTATGCGGTTCCTGATCCAGTGGATCTATAGTGAAAAAAACAGACGTAGCATGATCCCAACGGCCTTCTGGTACTTCAGTCTGGGGGGAGGAGCGACACTACTTTTTTATGCAATCCTGCGCGAGGATCCGGTCTTTATTGTGGGGCAGGCGACGGGGCTCTTTATCTATAGCCGAAACCTGATGTTGATCCGGAATGAGGCTCGGCTGACGACCCGGGAGAAGGGGGAGTAGGAGGGGGGTGTAGCTACCGAGGAAGGAGCGGTTGTCTCTATATTAGTGAGTCTGGAACCGATGTGAACTTCTTGCAGGTGTGAAGTTCAATAGCTATACTTGTAGAATGTACCAACACTTACTGGATAGTGCTGGACAGGCACACCCCGGAATACCCCCCTATTTGGAGTTTAAGAAATGAGTAAAAAAAGCCAAGAATTGTTTTCTATAGCAAAAATGTTGCCTCTGGCGTTGGCAACCGCTGTCTATATGGGTAGTGTGGGGGCTGCCGAGGGAGATGATGTACCACCGCCTCCAGGCCCAGCTCCAACGGGGGATGTCAATACCGGCGGCACAGGCCCAGTTCCAACAGGGGATGTCAATACCGGCGGCACAGGCCCAGTTCCAACAGGAGATGTCAATACAGGGGGTTTTGATGGTCCCTCCATTGATAATTTCGATACAGGAAACATTGGGTTTGACCCCAATGCAATGGGGAGTGGATTCGATCAAAATCAGATGGCTGGCTTCGGAGCCAATGATATTGGGGCGATGGATTCAGATGCCTTCGGTAATTTTAATGCGAATGATTTTGGAGCGATGGACTCAGATGCCTTCGGTGGATTTGACCGGAATGACATGATGGCTCTGGATTCAGATGCCTTCGGTGGATTTGATCAGAATGATATTGGGGCGATGGATTCAGATGCCTTCGGTGGATTCGACCGGAATGACTTTGCAGCGATGGATTCCGCCGCGTTTGGTGGATTTGGGGCAGATGATATCGGTCAGATGGATGCGGCGGCCTTTGGTGGTTTTGACAGGAATGACTTCGCAGCGATGGATTCCACCGCGTTTGGTGGCTTTGGAGCGGATGATATCGGCCAGATGGATTCAGATGCCTTTGGTGGTTTTGACAGGAATGACTTCGCAGCGATGGATTCTGCCGCGTTTGGTGGGTTTGGAGCGGATGATATCGGGAAGATGGATGCAGCGGCGTTTGGTGGTTTTGACCAGAATGACTTCGCAGCGATGGACTCGACCGCGTTTGGTGGCTTTGGAGCGGATGATATCGGCCAGATGGAT
>JABHIC010000421.1 GCA_018671205.1 Gammaproteobacteria bacterium | reverse complement strand
CTTTGTCATTTTGACAAACTCTTCCACACCGCGCTCGGAGATCATCTCCCCCACCGCATCCATCGCTTTTCCCGTCGCATCCTTCTTCTTCGACTGCTCCGCCTCTTTCTCCTGCTTCGTCGGGCCAGTGAGAGGTTCCTGAATTGCCGTTGTCACAATACGGGCAAAAGACTCCTTCATCCCCTCAGCGACCTCACCATATTTTGCTGGATCAAAGTTTGCCATTGACAACAACAGTACGAAGAATGCCATCAATAGTGACATCAAATCGGCGAAGGTTGCCATGAGCTCATCGCACTCTTCACACTCCTCCGGCGCTGGACATCTATTTTTTGCCATTTCTCAGTCCAATCTCGACTCAATCATACTCAATTCTGGTCCGGATCCGTTACTCAGCCACATCAAACCAGGCCGCAGGTGCCAGATAACTGTTCAGCCGATCCTGGATCTCTCGTCCGGGACGCTGATCTGCCAGCATCATAAATCCCTCAACCAACAAGGTATTCCTGAAACGAACCATCTCCTCTTTCTGCTGTAATTTCTCAGCCGCAGGCAGAAACACCATCTGCGCAAAAACCACCCCATAGAGGGTGGTCAACATCGCAACCGCCATACCGGCACCCAGTGCTGCGGGGTCCCCCCCCATATTGCCCAACATAATCACCAGACCAACCAGGGTTCCAATCATTCCATAGGCTGGGGAGAGCGTCGCCATCTTCTTCAACACCCCCACCTGCAGGGTATTTCGCTGAAAGGAGGAGGCATTGGCGGTCTCTAGCAACTCCCGAAGCTCATCCCCTTTATAGTTGGAGAGAACAAACTTACCACCAACCGCGAGAAAGGAGTCTGTGGTATCACTCCCCATCTCCTGCTCCAGTGCCACAACTCCTTGGGTCTGAACGGTTTTAGCCCATCCAATCATCCGCTCCACATCCGCCAGCAAGGTAAAAAAGGTGACGGTTGAGGGCTGAAACTGAGTGATCAGCGCCTTGAAGGCCCGATTCACATAAAGTGGCTGATAAGACATATAGGAGCCCGCGATCGCGCCCCCGCCCACCATTGCCAGACTCGATAGACTGAGGAAAATGGCCGGATTATCCGTATTTGCAAAGATGGCCCATAAAAAGAGCCCAAATCCTACCAGAATACCGACTATAGTCCCGATCGACATGAGTTAAACCCTCTAAAAATATATAATTTTACCATCGAGCCATTATTTGACGCTTCTACCCAACGGTACTCTACTAGCACTTCGACTGCATAAAATATGCCAACAGGAGATCAGACAGTGCGACTAAAAAACCGTGCCCCAGCTACACTTTCTGCTGCAACATCCGCTGCATTCTCTTAATCAGACTCAACACAATGGCTCGCAGAATAGGAGAGCTCTTGGCCAGCATAATATTGATATCTTTTCTGGCGACCTGCATGACCTCGGTATACTCAACCGCCCGGATCGAGGCGCTGCGCCGATCATCTGATGAGAGAATAGCCAACTCCCCGAATACCTCACCTTTTGTCAGAGTCGCCAGGACCAACCGATCCCCACTTTTCTGCTCAATATAGACCTCAACAGAACCCTCTCTGATTACTCCGGCCCACTCTCCCCGCATTCCCTGCCGGAAGACCTCTTGGTTCACCGAATATTTCTTTATCACTGCAGCCATTGTGCTTCTCTCTCTATTGATTCCAGAATTTACGCTATAAACTAAAAGGATACATAACTGCTCAGGGATTTACCTCCTTCCCAAAACCACCCCCACCTGGGGTAGATATCGTCAGCTCCTCTCCTGGCTTTACCTTAACGGTACACTTCGCAACAAGGCGTTCACCATCCAGCTCATTAACTCCTACACTGCCCGCCTCACCACCAGCCGCTCCCCAGGGGGCAACCCTTCTGCGTTCTGTTAACAGAGTGACCGTACTTTCTGCCAGAAAACGGAATCCACGAACAATCCCATCCCCGCCACGGTGGTCACCCCTACCCCCTGAAGCAAGACGGATGCCATATTTCGTCACCCGCAGAGGTGCACTCATCTCCAGCACCTCAATCGGTGTGTTCAGGGTGTTGGTCATGTGGGTTTGAACCGCAGACAGTCCCGGCTGCTGAGAGCCGGCTCCCATCCCTCCACCGATGGTCTCGTAGTAGTCCCAGTCTCTCCCTGCAACCTCACCCCCCATGGCCAGATTATTCATTGTCCCCTGACTGGCTGCGGCCATCCGTTCCGGAATTGCCTGAGCGAGCGCCCCCATCACCACATCCACAATCCGGCTGCTGGTCTCTACATTTCCAGCCGCCACCGCAGCGGGATAAAGCGCATTCAATAGCGTCCCTTGCGGGGCATTGATTGAGATCGCACGAAAACTGCCTGCTGCGGCTGGGGTCTGGGGAGGCATCAGGGCACGAAACAGATAATAGACCGCCGCAGCTGCTACCGAAAGGGGGGCATTGATGTTTCCTGCAGTCTGCGCGGCAGTGCCACTGAAATCAACCTTGACCTCTCCTCGGCGGACCTCAATAGCGACCCGAAGCGGTAAACTGAAGTTCTGTTGACCATCATCATCCATCACATCCTCAAATTGGTAGCACCCATCCGGAATGGCCTCCAGCGTCTCTGCTGCGAGCTGTTCTGCGTAGTCGTTGAGTGCCAGCAACCCCTCCCGATACCCCGCAACTCCAAGCTCTCCAACCCACGCCTGCAGACGCCTCAACCCCACCCGATTAGCACTGATTTGTGCCTCAAAATCTCCTTTAGAGAGCTGTGGATTACGCAGTACCGCCAAAATATTGTCATACAGCGGCTGCTGAACCACCCCATTCCGCAGCAGATAGTCAGGAGCAATCACCAGCCCCTCCTGCTGCAGCGTGGTTGAGACCGGCATAGAGCCCGGGGTATCTGCCCCAATATCGGCATGGTGGGCACGATTAACCACGAATCCCACCCGTTCACCGCCAACCAACAAGGGGGAGATCATGGTGATATCGGGAAGGTGTGTTCCTCCCAGGTAGGGATCATTGAGAATCACCAGATCCCCCTCCTCCCAACTCATTCGGCTCACAATATCCTGCATTGCAAAAGCCATACTGCCCAAATGGACCGGAATATGTGCTGCCTGTGCACTGAGCGCCCCGTCCCGGTCAAAAATAGCACAGGAGTAATCCAGCCGGTCACGTATATTGGGAGAGAATGCAGAGCGCTGTAATACCGCACCCATCTCATCACAGATCGCCGAAATTCTACTCGAAAACAGGGTCAGATCAATGGCGTCCATTTAACCTAGAATCCTCTATTGAACAGGCCAGGGTGTGCGTATAGGCGTGCGCACCACGGGCACTTCCTGCGGTCGCAGGACAAGGCACAACGACGCGGAATAGTCAGCTATTGCAAGGAGTTGTAACGCAGTAATGCGTGCGCCTGTGTGTGCAATCTGGCCTGTAGCATTCTTCACTCGCTGGGTGAACGGGATAGTGTGGAAAAAACTTGTCATTGCAATATGTTAGCCTTATTTCAAGCGGTCAACTGAGGAGTCTAGGTTTAACAGGGGCTATCCTGTATTGGCCCATACGGTGAACCTCGCAGCTGATCATGCTCAACCATTCGATAGCGAACAAAGCTCGACTCATCTTCACAATGTAAAAAAGGGTTCCCCTCTCGCTCCTGCTGCAGGGTAGAGACCGGCTGGACAGAGTAGTTGTGGCCCGGATAGATCCGGGTCTCTGAATCCAGCTCATTCAGTAGACGCTGTAGCGAGTGATACATCTGTACAGGGTCTCCTCCATCCATATCACAGCGACCACAGCCAAAAACAAACAGGGTATCCCCGGTAAACAGATGGCCATCAACCTGATAACAGACGCCTCCGGGAGTGTGGCCCGGTGTCTCTATCGGCAGAAGGGTGCTCTCCCCCAGGCGGATGGACGAATGCCCACTGAACTGCTGATAACCCTGCTGTTCCAGATTGAAGAATTCGGCCTCTCTCTGGTGTAGATAGACGTCTGCTCCTGTCGCCTGCTGTAGCGACTTCACTCCGTTGATATGGTCATGGTGACCATGAGTGAGCAGTATAGTGGTGATCTTCAGCGCCTGTTGCCGAGCCCATTCGATAATCTTCTCGACCTCCCAGGCGGGATCAACGACTGCGGTCTGATGGGTTGCACAATCCTCGATCAGATAAGTGAAATTTTCCATCGCCCCTAGCTGTAGGGTATGAATTTCTACCATCACACAACACCTCTCCCGTTATAATAGGTAACTCTTCCAACTTTATACCCTGACTGTGACTGCGACTGTGACCACTCCCCCAGAAAAAGCTGCCCCAAAGAAAGCTGCCCCAAAAAAGAGGCGTAGACGCGCATCCTCTGCAACAAAAAGTGCCCTCCCCTCCTTTGTTGACCAATTTCGCGGGGCTGCCCCCTATATTAACGCACATCGGGGTCGTACCTTTATTATTACCTTCAGCGGCAAACTAATTGAGGAGCGTCGCTTCAGTGAGCTCATCCATGACATTGCCCTGCTCCACAGCCTAGGTACCCGCCTGGTGCTGGTTCACGGTGCTCGTCCACAAATTGAGCAGCGATTACAAGATTTCGACACCCCAAGTGAGATCATCAATGGACTACGGGTCACCCATGATGAGGCGCTGCTCTGTGTCAAGGAGTCCGTCGGTACCCTCCGTATTGAGCTGGAAGGGGCACTCTCAACCGGACTGCCCAACTCACCGATGTCAGGTGCCGATATTCGGGTCGCCTCCGGTAATTTTGTTACCGCCCGCCCGCTCGGCGTTCGTGAAGGGGTTGATTATCAACACACCGGAGAGGTTCGGCGTATCGATACCCCCGCCATAGAGAAACTACTCAGTGGTGGATTTATTGTTCTCCTCTCCCCTATCGGTACCTCCCCGACCGGCGAGGTCTTTAACCTCAGCAGTGAGGATGTCGCCACAGCAGCGGCCATTGAGCTACGGGCCGATAAAATGCTTTCACTGATTGATCAGGGGGCGCTGGTCGATAGCAAGAGGCGGATGATTCGCCAGCTGACCCCGGATGAGGCAGAGTCTCTCCTCTGTGCAAAGAAAAAACTTCCTGAGCAGACCGCACGCCACCTCATTGGCGCCATCCATGCCTGCCGACAGGGGGTACCCCGCACCCATATTCTCAACAGTCAGGAGAGCGGAGCGCTGCTGCAAGAGCTCTTCACCCGCGATGGGGTCGGCACCATGATCACAGCCGATCGATATGAAGAGATTCGTCCCGCCACGATTGAGGATATTGGTGGCATCATTGAGCTGATTCAGCCACTGGAGGAGGAGGGTATTCTGGTCTCCCGCTCTCGTGAACGGCTAGAGATCGAGGTTAGCCACTTCACCATAATGGAGCGGGATGGCTCCATTATCGGTGTCGTGGCTCTCTACCCCTATCCAGAACAGAAAATCGCAGAGATTGCTGGCCTCGCCATCCTGCCCGCCTATCAGGGCAAAGGGCGTGGGGAGGCACTGCTCGACCACACCCTTACCCAGCTTCAGCAACAGAAAGGGAATAGGATCGAGCAACTCTTCGTACTCTCCACCCGTACCGCGCACTGGTTCCAGGAAAAAGGCTTTGAGCCCGCCAAACTGTCTGAACTTCCGCTTGAGCGCCAGTCGCTATACAACTACAAACGCAACTCCAAGGTATTTATCCGTAACCTTTCCCTAGACATCGAGAAAAATCCATAATGGCCAAAAAGAGCGCCATCGCAAAACGGTTCCGGGGCTTCCTCCCGGTTGTGGTAGATGTTGAGAGCGGTGGTTTTGACCCCAAAAAAGATGCCCTGCTAGAGATCTCTGCGGTAATTCTCAACTTTGATGAGGAGGAGCGACTGGCCATTCAAGAGAGTCATGAACAGCACGTACTCCCCTTCAAAAATGCCAACCTCGACCCCAAGGCGCTGGAGTTTATCGGTCTCAAAGACCCTTGGCACCCATTCCGTATGGCACAAGAAGAGAAAGAGGCCCTGACCGCACTATTTGAGCCGATCCGCAAAGCGGTCAAACAGACCGGCTGCAGCCGCGCAATTCTGATTGGCCATAACGCCTGGTTTGATCTTGCCTTTCTCAATGCCGCAATCGCGCGCTGCAATATTAAAAATAGTCCGTTCCACGCCTTCAGCAGCTTTGATACCGCAACACTCGGTGGCGTCTTCTATGGTCAGACCGTACTTGCCCGCATGGCCGAAGCCGCCGGTGTGGCATGGGACCAAGAGGCCGCCCACTCTGCACTCTATGACGCAGAACAGACCGCCAAGCTATTTTGCATAATGGTCAATGAGTGGGACTACCTCAGAAACCCTACTCCCCTGCCGCCGCAGTAGCGCTCTCCATCATCGTCTGTAGCTCCCCTTTCTGGTGAAGTTCCAGGGTAATGTCACACCCCCCGATCAACTCTCCCCCAACATAAATCTGTGGAAAAGTGGGCCAATCCGCATAACGTGGCAGATTCTCGAAAATCTCCGGATCCTCCAGAATATTGATGTAGGAGAACGCCACACCTGTCTGCTGTAGCGCTGCCGAGGCACGACTGGAAAAGCCACACACCGGAAACTGGGGGGTTCCTTTCATATAGATCACCACAGGGTTATCTTTGACTTGCTGCTCAATACGCTCTAAAACATCCATATTATTTGCTCCTGATAAAACGATAATTTTCCGAGATCTTATAAAAACCCACTTTAATGGTCAAGCATTACCGGGAGATCCCTCTCTTTTTCTGATGCAGCAACTGCTGAAAAAGTGCATTTTCAGAGGTAGCCTGTATGATATCAGGATGACCCCACCCCTCTTCTCTGCTGAAAAACGTATCACATTGCTCCGTCTGGCTGCACTCTCTCTGCTCTCTGGCGGCTGTAGCGCACCCCAAAAGCAGAGCCTATCCACCACAACACTGGCCCAGGGTGCCCGTAGCGTCAGAGGCGAGGTAAAAATTGATGCACAACCCCTGCAGAAAGGTGCATCGATCCCGGATGGGGCGATCATCACCACAGGCCCAAAGAGTAAAACCATTTTTGTTCGGGGCACGAATGGCTACCTGCTACGGGAAAACAGCCAACTTCAATTTCTTCACACGGAGAGCGGGACATTGGAGGCCAACCTCACCCGGGGAGCCCTGCTTTCTGTATTCGCTCCTGGCAGAGTCACCATCCGTACCCCAATTGCCCACGTCGGTATCCGGGGGACAGGCTGTTATGTAGAGGCTCACCCCCAAAAGAGCTACATCTGTCTCTGCTATGGGGAGGGGGATATTTTCTCCTCCACCACAGGGGAGCTGTTGATGCCGGTTAAAACCATTCACCACGACAGTCCCTTCAACATCTACCCATCCGGGGAGCTGATGGAACCGATGCCCGCCATTAATCACACCGATGCGGAGCTTATTCTGCTGGAGTCACTGGTGGGTCGCCAACCCGATTTTGTGAACACAGGCTACAAAAACAGCTATCGCAGCGGAGATCAGTGGTGATGAACTACCCGAGCAGACCATTCAGGAAGAGAGAACCTGGATCTCAATGATTCTGATCTTTACCTCACTGCTGCTCTTTATCCTGCTATCCAGAGTTTTTGAACATGCCCTCAAGATTCCGACCACACTGAGTCTGTTACTACTCTCTTTTTTTGTAAATCAGTATTATCCGGACTTCATTACCCTATCGGATCGTGAGTTCGATGAGATTCTCTACCTCATGCTGCCACTCATTTTGCTACCCGATGTCCTCAACCTCTCCATTGTCGACATCCGTAAGCACTACAAAGTAATCCTCTATATGGCGGTGTTTTCGGTCGCCGGCTCAATCACCCTCGCCGTCTTTATCACCCCTCTCCTGCTGCCCGAGATTCAATGGACGATCGGTATGTTGATCAGCCTGTTTGCGATGTTAATGGCGACCGATGCCATCACTGTCAGCTCAATCATGTCCAAATTTTCTCTCCCCGAACGGCTCAAAATCTATGCCGAGAGTGAGAGCCTCTTCAATGATGTTACCGCTCTGGTCATCTTCTACTTTATCGGCCTCCCGCTACTCACCGGAGAGGGCG
>JABHIC010000420.1 GCA_018671205.1 Gammaproteobacteria bacterium | reverse complement strand
TCTGCACTCACCATACAGATGAATACATCATGGTCCTCTGCACGAATCTTTTTCAGTGCCTCAATGCCATTCTCTTCTGGCATATTGATATCCAGAAAAACAAGGTCTGGCTTTTTACTCGTATAGAGCTCATAAGCCTCAATCCCGTTGGCTGCTTTTGCAATCACCCGACACCCCTCCTGGCGCAACAGATCACCTAACAGGCTACGCATCGTCTGTTCATCATCCGCAATCAAAACAGTCGGCGTATATATAAGGGGGTCATTCACAACAATTTCCTCAAACCAATCACCCGCGCAAGCTCACCGCACAGCGACAAATACAAGAGGCAGTATAATAGTTCCCCGCTGACATTTCACACATTAATGGCGCTTTTATCACGATCAACATACATCCATAGGGTGTGGTTTACTCTCCACCACGAACCAGGCGAACCGAGTGGGCACTATCCTTAAACAGATTCTCTTCTCCCCCCTCATGGAAAACAATAGCCGACACAAGATCCGAATTATAGACCGTGGGTGATGATGACCAGTAAACAGACGGCTCAATCAGGTTGGGAAACAGAGTCTCGTTGATCGCCGGATAGATACAACTCACCTCAATCAGTGAGGTCAGCTCATTGATATTGGGCAATCTCCAGTCACTGTAGCTGGCAAAATCCTCATCCTCAGCGGCCTGTAGTGCCTGCTGCCAGTTTAGAGAGTCCTCCGAGCCGGTCATACAGTCATCCCCGGTAAAACCCTGCGAACATTTTTTCCACATCAAGCGGGTCTCACCATCGGTAATGGTGCCATCACTGTGGTCGGTATAGCGATTGTCCTCTGCTGATGGCGCTATGGTGGCTCTGCAATCCTGGGCTCCAGCCCCATAGGCTGGCAGACAGAGCAGCAGTACAACTCCTATTCTGAAATAGTTATCCATTATTTTATCACCCATTATTACTCGTAGTTTCAGATAGACAATGACTCATTCGCCACCACGTACCAGACGGGCAGGCCGGTCATTACTCTTATAGCCCATATAGTTCTGTGCAAAAGAGAAGTCAACCAACCTCACCTGAGCAGGGCTACCCGCTGATGGTGTCGAGGACCAATAGGCGGTGGAGAGTGTATGAGAAAAGTAGTCACTATCGATTGCGGGGTAGAATTGACCACGATCCAGAATCGAGCCTAACCGCTCCTGTGAAGGCAGTCGCCAGTCGCTGTAGCCACACAACCCCTCACGGTTGACACGGGCAATATAGGCCTCCGTATTACAGTAGCTCTGTGCATCACTACTGCTATAACCATAGCAAACATCACCATCATCATCCTCCAGACCCGCATATCCACCATCATTCGTGGCATCCGTGCTGTACCAGTTGTAGCGGTCATACTTGTGATGAAGCCCCTCCTCTTCGCTCTTAACCTCCCAGATCAGGCCAGTCACATGGTCTCGCACACAGCTCCACTCTGCTGCAGATGGATCCAGAGCTGCCCCATTCTGGTCAAGTTTGGTGAAATCAAACCCCCCATGCCCCCCACCCCGTTTGGTGAGCGTTCCGGCCAGTGCCTCTGCATCACGGCCATTAGAGCAGTCTTGAGCGGCAATCACCTCGCCACTACAGCTCTCATTGCCCCCCTCCGGATAGCTGCCTCCCCAGCTGATACCGGTATCATTCAGCGCGGTGGTCGCTCTGGAGAGGGCGACACTGGTCATCTCAAAAGTGAGTGTGTCCGCATCAACCATGGTCATCTCCGCCTGATAGACGACCCCTGCCACCTCAAGCGCTGGAATTTCAAGGATACCATTGACATAGGTTGAGTGTCTGAAGAAGCTTGGATCACTAGCCTGACTACAGGTAGGGGTCACCGAGAATCGATCTAGCTGCAAAGTTATCGGGGATGTTGTAGAGAGCAGAACAAAATCGAGCTGATAGCAGACATTTCCAAATACCCCCGGCACATCCACTGCGGGCAGATGGAGGGTTGAGTTGGTGGCACTGTAGATGACCTCTCTGTCGGTCTGGGTGATCGTGATATGGGTCATCTCCGTACTTCCATTTGCATCGGCAGCGGTCACCGTTGCACTACCGACCGCTACAGCCGTAATGACGCCACCACTATCTACCGTTGCCACAGCCACATCATCCGAGGAGTAGGTTACCACCACCCCCAGAGTCGGCGTAACAAGGTGACTGGTCTGTCCTACGTAGAGGGTGAGGGCGTAGCTACTTTCTACCATAAAGAGGTAGAGTACTAGCCACGCAAGAAAACCTCTCACTTTATAGTACATTCTAATTTTCCCTGAAAAAGTCATCACTCAAAGCCATCTATTAAACGTCTCAGAAGTTCCCTCATGATCCCAGGACAATCTGCGACTGACATGGCTTATTTTACCATACCACAAGCTCCGATTGCATGGCGCAGCGCAAGGGGTCAGTGGTTTTCAGAGACCATATTGATGGTGTACTTGGGAATCTCAACCACCAGATCCTCCTCGGCAACCACTGCCTGACAACTGAGGCGTGAATCCGGGTCGAGCCCCCACGCCTTATCCAGCAGGTCATCCTCAACCTCGTCATTCTCATTCAGTGACTCACCGCCTTCACGCACATAGCAGTGGCAGGTGGTACAGGCACAGCTCTTTTCACAGGCGTGCTCCAGCTCGACCCCATTCTCCAGCAGAACATCCAGAATGGTGCCGCCAGGCGCCGCCTCAACCACAATCCCGTCCGGACAGAGTGACTCATGGGGAAGAACAATAATCTGGCTCATTTGGAAATATCCTCTATCCGCTGCCCCGAAAAGGCCTGCTGTACCGACTGATCCATGCGCCGGGCCGCATAGAATTCACTTTCACGATTGACATATTCGATCTTCTTCTCTATCTCACGAGCCTGACCACTCTCGGCTATCGCACGCAGATCATCCATCAACTGCTCCATCGCAGCCCGCTCCTCACTGCTCAATAGTGTGGCCCCATCTTTCTCTAGTGCCGCCTCCAGCGCCTCCAGGGTACGGTCTGCCTCTACCTGCTGTTCACGTAGCCTGCGGGCATCCCGGTCTGCCTCCGCAAAACGGTAGGAATCTTTTAGCATCCCCTCCACCTCACCATCACTGAGTCCATAGGAGGGGCGCACCTCGATCTCCGCCTCTACGGCACTGGTCTCCTCTCGCGCAGAGACCGAGAGCAGTCCATCGGCATCAACCTGAAATGTGACCCGAATGCGTGCAGCTCCAGCCACCATAGGCGGAATCCCCCGCAGATCAAAGCGGGCCAGGGAGCGGTTATCCACAACCATCTCTCGCTCCCCCTGTAACACATGAATGGACATTGCCGTCTGTCCATCCTTAAAGGTGGTGAACTCCTGGGCACGAGCCACAGGAATGGTGGTATTTCTTGGAATAACCACCTCACTCATCCCCCCCATAATCTCCAGCCCTAGTGAGAGCGGTGTCACATCCAGCAACAGCAGCCCCCCCTCTTTTTTATTGCCGACCAGAATGTCTGCCTGGATTGCAGCGCCAATGGCAACCACCCGCTCCGGGTCAATCCCCTGCAGTGGGGCCCGCTCAAACAGGGACTCAACTTTCCGCTGCACCAGTGGTATCCGGGTCGATCCGCCCACCAGCACCACCTCTGAGACCTCACCTTTCTCTACTCCCGCATCACGCAGTGCGCGCCGTACAATACGCAGGGTTCGATCAGCCACGGGCGCTATCAACTGCTCCATCTGCGCCACCGTAAAATCGCCACTCCACTCCGGCAGCTCGCCATACTGTAGCTGCAGAGGGGTCTCATTCCGCCCGGTAAGCCGCTCTTTTGCATCACGGGCCTGACTCAGCAGGTAGCGGGTCAATGCCGGAGAGTGCGCCGACAATGCCTCAACCCCCATCTGCTCTCCCATCCAGCGGGCAATCCCGGCGTCCATATCATCCCCTCCCAGTACCGCATCCCCCGCGGTAGAGAGTACCTCGAACACCCCCTTGGTCAGTCGCAGAATGGAGATATCAAAAGTCCCCCCTCCGAAATCGTAAATAGCATGAATACCCTCCGGCTGACTATCCAGCCCGTAGGCCACTGCAGCAGCCGTGGGCTCATTCAGCAGACGCAACACCTTTAACCCCGCAAGTCTGGCCGCATCCTTGGTCGCCTGACGCTGCGCATCATCAAAATAGGCGGGAACGGTGATAACCGCCCCCTCCAGCTCTCCCCCCAGCGTCTCCACAGCCCGCTGACGGAGTACCGAGAGAATCTCGGCAGAGACCTCAATCGGGCTCACTGCACCCGCAATGGTCGCGATTCTGGGCACCGAACTATCACTCTCGGCAAAGGTATAGGGATACTGTCCAGCAATCTCATCAAGCTCCTCGACCCGTTTGCCGATGATTCGCTTGATCGAGGAGAGGGTATTCAGCGGATCCTCTACCGAGGCATCCTCCGCCATCTTCCCCACGACCGGCGGCTCACCCACTGCCCGATAACGCACCACTGAGGGAAGTATCGATTCACCCGTTGCATCCACAAGGGTCTCCGCCTCTCCGCTTCGCAGCGTGGCCACCAGCGAGTTGGTGGTACCAAGATCAATCCCCACCGCCAGGTGGTGCTGATGGGGGGCGGCTGACTGCCCCGGTTCTGAAATCTGTAGTAGTGCCATCCTGAGTAGACCTGTGTTTGCCTGATTTACTGTAATTTTACCTGAGTCGTGACGGCTATTCCCAAATAGCCACCTAGATCAGCTCATCCAACAGCAGTTCCGCCTGATGGATCAGGCGCTGAAAGAACTGCATCTGCTGCACTGTTGTGCGAGCCTGCTCCGGACTCTCTTGCCACTGCGTAGAAAAGCGCTCTCCCTGCTGCCGGATCTGTTGTTCTATCTGCTCCACAAACCGCTCCAGCCCCTCTATATCCTGCTGAATCTCCTCCAGATTCTCTCGCAGCTCCATCTGTTCGAGCAAAAACTGGGGGTCACGCAGGGTCTCCCCATCGGTTCCCATTTCGACCCCCTGCAACTCCAGCAGATATTTGGCCCGTTCAATCGGGTCACGCAAGACCCGATTCCCCTCATTGATCCGGGAGGCCATCTGCAGGGAGAATCTTCGCTCCTGATCGGCCGCAGAGACAAAGCGGTCCGGGTGAAACTGCTGCTGCAGTTGGCGGTAGTTCACTGAGAGCTTTTCCCGATCAACGCTATAGTCGACTGGTAGCCCAAGCAGATCAAAGTAGTGGCGGGTCAGATCCATCATTCATCAGACATTAAAGCTCTCACCGCAGCCGCAACTATTTTTCACATTGGGGTTATTGAACTGAAACCCCTCATTCAACCCCTCTT
>JABHIC010000419.1 GCA_018671205.1 Gammaproteobacteria bacterium | reverse complement strand
TTATTCTTGCGGGAGGTTCAGGAACCCGTCTGCACCCGGTTACCCAGGCGATCTCCAAACAGCTTCTGCCGATCTACGACAAGCCAATGATCTACTACCCGTTAAGCGTATTGATGTTGGCGGGGATTCGTGAGGTTCTGATTATCTCCACGCCACAGGATACCCCCCGTTTTGAGCAGTTATTAGGTGATGGAAAACGGTGGGGGCTGACGCTGGAGTATGCCGTTCAACCCAAACCTGAGGGGCTGGCACAGGCCTTTATTATTGGTGAGTCGTTTATCAATGGAGAGCCTTGTGCACTGGTGTTGGGGGATAACCTCTTCTTTGGTCATGATCTGAAGGATCTGCTACGGGAGGCTGCCCATAAGGGGCGTGGGGCCACCGTCTTTGCCTACCCGGTGAATGATCCTGAGCGCTATGGTGTCGTAGAGTTTGATCCGCAAGGGCATGCCGTAGGGCTGGAGGAGAAGCCTGAAAAGCCCCGTTCCAACTATGCAGTGACCGGGCTCTATTTTTATGACCAACAGGTGACGGAGATTGCCAAGGGCATCCGCCCCTCTGCTCGCGGAGAGCTGGAGATTACCGATGTCAATCTTCACTATCTGGAGAAGGGTGCACTGAATGTGGCGCAGATGGGGCGCGGTATGGCATGGCTCGATACCGGCACCCATGACTCTCTATTGGAGGCCGCCCACTTTATCCAGACCATTGAGAAAAGACAGGGGCTGAAGATCGCCTGCCCAGAGGAGATCTCCTGGCAAAGTGGCTGGATCAATGATGAGCAGTTGCGCGCATTGGCGGAGCCGTTGACAAAAAGTGAATATGGAAAATACCTGTTAAACCTATTAGAGGTATCCAACCGATGAAAGTAACGCAGACCGCCCTGCCGGGAGTATTGGTGATCGAACCCGCCCTGTTTGGAGACCATCGAGGTTTTTTTCAGGAGACCTACTCACAGCAACGCTATCAGGATGCGGGGATCGCCCCCGTTTTCGTACAGGATAACCACTCCCGCTCCTCAAAAGGGGTGCTACGTGGGCTCCACTTTCAACTCAACCGCCCCCAGGGTAAATTGGTGCGGGTAGTTACTGGAGAGGTCTTTGATGTGGCCGTCGATATACGGCGGGGCTCCCCCACTTTTGGACAGGCCGCGTGGGTAACCCTGAGCGGGGAGAACCATCTGCAGTTTTATGTCCCCCCCGGCTTTGCACATGGCTTCTGTGTATTATCAGAGGTTGCTGATTTTGAGTATAAATGTACCGACTATTACTATCCCGAAGAGGAGGGAGGCGTGATCTGGAGTGATCCCGCGCTGCAGATTCCGTGGCCGCTTGAAGAGCCAAAACTGGCAGATAAGGATCGTCTCTATCCCTGTCTGAGTGATATCGCGGCCGACCAACTGCCCACCTATTCACAATGAAAATTCTACTAACCGGAGCCAATGGTCAGGTAGGCCGATCCGTGGTCATGGCACTGTCGAATGGGGGGCATGAGCTGGTGGCCTTCAACCGTCAGGCACTGGATATCGGTTCTGCAGCGGCGGTCAGCAGTGCAGTGCAGGGGGCTCAGCCCGATCTGATACTGAATGCGGCGGCCTATACCGCAGTAGACCGGGCCGAAGAGGAGGTAGAGCAGGCCTATCGGGTCAACCGGGATGGGGCGGCTCATCTCGCCACTGCTGCGCTTGAGTTGGCGGTTCCTCTGCTCCATATCTCAACCGATTATGTCTTTGATGGCAGCCGTGAGGGGCACTACCTGGAGAGTGATACGGTCTCTCCGCTCGGTGTTTATGGGCAGAGTAAGTGGGAAGGAGAGGAGCGTGTCAGGGAGATACTGCCGAACCATCTGATTTTACGAACCAGCTGGGTGTTCAGTCCGCACGGTAATAATTTTGTGAAGACCATACTGCGAGTTGCCGCAGAGAGAAGTGAGTTACGAGTGGTTGATGATCAGCGGGGGGCACCCACCTCAGCGGCAGGCATCGCCGGGGCACTGCTACAGATTGCCGAGCAGCTACAGACAGAGGGGGAGACCCGATGGGGAACCTACCACTTCTCTGGCAACCCCTATGTGACCTGGTACGATTTCGCGCTTGAGATTGTGCGCCTGGGGCAGGTGGCTGGCATCATCGACCATGAAGTCAATATTCACCCCATCCCCTCCTCAGAATACCCAACCCCGGTGACACGCCCATCCAATTCAGCGCTCTCTTGTGAGCGTATTGAGCAGCACTTTGGTATTGTCGCAGACCCCTGGATAGCACAGCTACAGCGTGTGGTAGAGACGCTTCAATCCAGGTAACCCTGGGCAGTTATATACGGCTCCCTAAGCAGCAGGACGATCCTCCTGCTGCATCCGCCACATTTTCGCATACTGCCCGCCACGCTCCAGTAGCATTCTGTGGGAGCCCCGTTCCACAATTCTCCCCGCCTCCATCACCAGAATCTCATCGGCATCCGCAATGGTAGAGAGCCGGTGGGCAATGACCAGTGTGGTGTGTTGGGTAGTGATCTCCTGCAGGGCGTCATTGATCACCTTTTCTGCTGCGGAGTCGAGTGAAGAGGTGGCCTCATCAAAAATCATGATCGGAGGGTTCTTGAGAATCGCACGGGCGATGGCAATCCGCTGCTTTTCACCACCAGAGAGTTTTAGCCCACGCTCACCGACGGTAGTCTCATATCCCTGTGGGAGCTGGTTGATAAAGTCATCGATGTTGGCCATCCGTGCGGCCTCCTCAATTTGGCTCTGTGAGGCTCCGGGGCTTGCGTACTCGATGTTGTAGCCGATGGTATGGTTAAAGAGAACCGTATCCTGCGGGACAATACCAATGGCAGCACGCAGACTCTGTTGGGTAACCGTGGCGATATTCGTCTCATTAATCGAGATGCTCCCCTCACCGACCTCATAGAAGCGGAATAGCAGACGGGCGAGGGTCGATTTCCCCGAGCCACTCTGACCGACCACAGCCACCTTCTTCCCGGCCGGGACAGAAAATGAGAGGTCGTGGAGAATGGGGCGGTCTGGGTTGTACGAGAAGCTGACATTGCGGAACTCAATTGCCCCACGCCCCGGCTTCAGCGTTGTGGCATTGGGGTGGTCAATGATCTCCGGCCTCTTCTCCAGAAGCTGGAACATCATATCGATATCAGAGAGCGAGTGTTTGATCTGGCTATAGACCACCCCCAGAAAGCCGAGCGGGATAAAGAGCTGAAGCAGGAAGGTGTTGACCAGAACCAGATCCCCCAGGCTCATCTCCCCAGCGACCACCCCCTGCCCAGCCATGACCATAGTGATGGTGACACCAATCGCGATGATAAAGGCCTGGATAAAATTGAGTGCCGACATCGAGGTCTGGCTCTTCACCGCAGCCGTCTCCCACTCGTGCATCTGCTGGTCATACTGATCCAGCTCATAACGCTCATTGCCAAAATATTTGACCGTCTCATAGTTGATCAGGCTATCAACCGCCTGACTGCTGGCCTCGGTATCGCGCAGATTCATCGTCACCCGGAACTTCATCCGCCAATTAGTGATCAGGAAAGTGGTAAAGATGTAGATCGCCACCGTGGTAAAAGTGACGATGGCAAACCAGGGGTTGTAGTTGACGAGCAGAATGGCCGCAATAAGGGTCACCTCCACCAGGGTAGGGATGATATTGAATAGCAACATATTGAATAGTGAACTGATGGAGCGGGTGCCACGCTCCATATCCCGGGTGATGCCACCCGTTTTTCGATCCAGATGGAAACGGAGAGAGAGGTTGTGGAGGTGGGCCATAAAGTGAATAGAGATCTCACGTACAATGCCGTGGCGAACCTTGGCGAAGATGGCATCACGCAACTCGTTAAACAGGGCACTTCCGGCGCGCATCAACCCGTAACCGACCAGTAGTGCTAGGGGGAGTACCAGAACCGCCTCATGGTTCTGGTCGAAGGTATCAACAATCTCTTTAAGAATCAGCGGGACAGAAACATTCGCCAGTTTGGAGAGAATCAGGGAGCTAATCGCCAGTCCGGCACGAAAGCGGTAGTTCCAGAGGTAGGGGAGCAGCGATTTGATAGTGCGCCAATCCTGGCGGGTATCGGAGGGCATACGGGTATTGGCAAGGTGCATGATCTGAGTGGTGTCGTCATTTTTAGGATTCGGTATAATAGTCGAATTTAGGGGCTCTCCAGTAATAACTTTCCTGACATGGAGAGGTAAGATCGGGATCCTATTGCTGGATAGACCGTAAGGTTCAACCATAATGAAGAGTGGGTAAGAAAGATGCCAATTTATGAATACAAGTGTGGCCAGTGTAGTCACCAGATGGATAAGCTGCAGAAGATGAGTGATGCACCACTGACCGACTGTCCGGCCTGTGGCGAACCCGCACTGAACAAGATGATCTCTGCGGCCGGTTTCCGCCTCTCGGGGAGTGGCTGGTATGAGAGTGACTTCAAAAGTGGTGAGAAGAGAAATATGGCAGAAAGCAGTAAAGAGGTGGCCCCTGCTGCCCCGGCCTGTGCAACCGGTGGCTGTGGCGGTTGTGGCTAAATCTTAGAGAAAAATAAGGAAATATTATGCGAAGCCACTACTGTGGGGAGTTGAATGAGTCCCTGATTGGTCAGGAGATCCAGTTGGCAGGATGGGTGAACCGTCGCCGTGACCACGGAGGGGTGATCTTTATCGATCTGCGGGATCGTGAGGGGCTGGCTCAGGTTGTCTTTGATCCCGACCATGCCGACTCGTTTGCCATCGCAGAGCAGGTACGCTCTGAGTATGTAATCAACATTAATGGTGTCGTCCGGGAACGTCCGGAAGGAACCATCAACGAAGAGATGCCCACCGGCAAGGTGGAGGTGTTGGTCTCTCAGGTAACGGTGCTGAATCGGGCCGAGACCCCCCCCTTTATGGTGGATGACAATAGCATGGGGGAGGATATTCGCCTCCGCTATCGCTATATCGATCTGCGTCGCCCGGTCATGCAGCAGCGGATGAAGCTGCGGGCTACGGTGACTCGACAGATGCGACGCTACCTTGATGAGAATGGTTTTCTTGATGTTGAGACCCCGATGCTGACCCGCGCAACTCCGGAGGGGGCACGAGACTATCTGGTGCCCAGCCGCACCCATCCCGGTGAGTTTTTTGCTCTGCCGCAGTCACCACAGCTTTTTAAGCAGCTCCTGATGGTCTCCGGGATGGATCGCTACTACCAGATTGTGCGCTGTTTTCGGGATGAGGATCTGCGTGCCGACCGGCAGCCTGAGTTTACCCAGCTCGATATTGAGACCTCGTTTCTCAATGAGACCCAGATTATGGAGCTGATGGAGAACATGGTACGGATGCTCTTCAGTGAGGTGATGGATACCGAACTGCCCGCACAGTTTCCAAAGATCAGCTACGATGAGGCGATGCGCCGTTACGGTTCTGACCGTCCCGACTTGCGGGTTCCTCTGGAGCTGGTGGATGTGGCCGATCTGATGGCTGCGGTGGAGTTCAAGGTATTCTCCGGGCCAGCTAATGATCCGCATGGCCGGGTGGCGGCACTCTGTGTGCCTGATGGCAGCAGCCTCAGTCGCAAAGAGATTGATCTCTATACCAAGTACGTTGGAATCTACGGTGCACGTGGCCTCGCCTACATTAAGGTTAATGATGTGGATGCCGGGCGCGAGGGGCTACAGTCCCCGATTGTGAAGTTCCTTCCGGATGAGACCATCACGGCGATTCTGCAACGTACCGGGGCGAAGAGTGGAGACCTGATCTTCTTTGGTGCCGACAAGGCTAAAATTGTCAATGAGGCACTCGGTGCACTACGGGTCAAGGTAGGTGAGGATCGTGGGCTGATGTCAGAGGGGTGGAAGCCGGTCTGGGTGGTCGATTTCCCGATGTTTGATTGGGATGAGAAGAGCGAAAGCTGGAACTCCATCCACCACCCCTTCACCGCGCCCAATAGTGAGCAGCTCGACCTGCTGGAGAGTGAGCCACACAAAGTTTACTCCCGTGCCTACGATATGGTACTGAATGGTAGTGAAATTGGGGGAGGGTCAATCCGTATCCACGACCCTGATATACAGCAGCAGGTGCTGAAAATACTGGGGGTAGATGAGGTAGAGGCAGAGGATAAGTTTGGCTTTCTCCTCAATGCACTGAAATATGGCTGTCCTCCGCACGGAGGTATGGCCTTTGGTCTGGATCGTCTGGTGATGCTAATGGCAGGTGCCAGCTCTATCCGTGATGTGATGGCGTTCCCCAAAACTCAGTCGGCCAACTGCCTGTTGACCGGTGCGCCAGATCAGGTGAGCCCGCGTCAGCTGCGTGAGATCAACGTGCGTCTGCGTAAGGTAGAGAAAGCAGAGGGGGAGTAATAGCCCCCCTTTCTGACAGCTTGGCGTGAGTGGCAGGATTTATCTGGAAAATGTGATGGCAAGTAGTTCAGCAGTAGAAAAAATAACCGACCCCTTCTCCATTCAGGACGATGAGAGTTGCCAGCAACGTATCCTGGCTGCAAAAGAGGCACTGGGAGAGCGGCTGGTGATTCTGGGGCACCACTACCAGCGGGAAGAGGTGTTTCGCCATGCGGATTTCTCCGGGGATTCACTAAAACTCTCACGCCAGGCGGCCAATGCCAAGGCTGAGTTTATCGTCTTCTGTGGGGTTCACTTTATGGCCGAAGTGGCGGATATCCTCTCTCGCCCCGAACAAATTTCTATTATCCCGGATCAGAATGCCGGCTGTTCAATGGCCGATATGGCTGATCTGCCACAGGTGGAGAGGGCGTGGCAGGAGCTCTCTACGCTGCTGGACCCAGAGGAGAGCATCACCCCGGTCACCTACATTAACTCAGCGGCAGACCTCAAGGGGTTCTGTGGTCGTCATGGCGGGATTGTCTGCACCTCGACAAATGCACGTCATGTCCTGGAGTGGTCCTTCGGTCAGCGTGAAAAGGTACTCTTTTTTCCCGACCAACATCTGGGGCGTAATACCGGTGCCAGCATGGGGGTTCCTCTGGATGAGATGGTGGTGTGGGATTACGATCAGCCGATGGGGGGACTCACCCAAGAGGAGGTTCACAAGGCGAAGATCATTCTATGGAAGGGGTTCTGTTCCGTCCATCAGGTCTTCAAACCGGAGCAGATTGAGCAGTTCAAGAGGCTCTATCCCGAGGCGAAAATTATTGCTCACCCCGAATCCTCCTATGAGGTCTGTCAGAAGTCCGATTTTGTCGGTTCCACCGAATATATTATTCAGACGATTGCAGACTCGGCGCCAGGGACGCGCTGGCTGGTGGGGACAGAGTTGAATCTGGTTAACCGTCTCCATGAACAGTTCAAGGGTGAGGGGAAGTCAGTCCACTTCATGTCGCCAACGATCTGTATGTGTTCAACCATGTTCCGTATCGACCCCCCTCACCTGCTCTGGACGCTGGAGAGTCTACTGGAGGGGCAGGTGGTCAATCGGGTAGAGGTGGTGGAAGGGGTGGCAGAGCAGGCCCGGTTGGCCCTGCAGCGAATGCTTGAGGTCTCCCCGTAAAAAATAAAGTTCCCACCACTTACAAATGAACAGTGACTGAGTTTCAGGGAAAAACGGTCATAAATTTAGGAAAGCAGAAATATGGCAGGACACAGTAAATGGCACAACATCCAGCACCGCAAAGGTGCGCAGGATGCCAAACGTGGAAAAATTTTCACCAAACTGATCCGTGAGATCACCGTATCGGCTAAGATGGGGGGAGGAGATATCAATGCCAACCCACGTCTGCGGACGGCAGTGGATAAGGCGCTTGGGGCCAACATGACCCGTGACACCATTGATCGGGCGGTGAAGCGTGGGAGTGGTGATGTCGATGGCGAAAACTTTGATGAGATCCGCTACGAGGGGTATGGCCCTGGTGGTGTTGCGGTGATGGTTGACTGCCTGACTGATAATCGCAACCGTACCGTCTCTGAGGTACGCCACGCCTTCACTAAACATGGTGGAAACCTGGGTACGGATGGCTCGGTCTCCTACCTCTTTACCCAGACAGGGGTACTACTCTATCCGACGGGGAGTGATGAGGATGCCATTATGGACGCCGCTCTGGAGGCGGGGGCAGAGGATGTTGCCAGTGATGACGATGGTACCATCGAGGTGTTGACCGATGTAGAGAGCTATCTTGATGTAAAACAGGCGATGGTTGATGCCGGTTTTGAGCCAGAATCAGCGGAACTTACCCAACGCGCCTCAACCATGACCGAGCTGGATCAGGAGGGGGTTGAGAAACTGATCAAGATGATCGATCGTCTGGAGGATCTGGATGATGTGCAAAACGTCTACTCCAATGTCGATATCTCGGATGAGGTGATGGCTGCGCTTGGTTCATAATGTGCGTCTGTAACCCTCTTCTGTAATCCTCACTATCCTCATGACCCGTATCCTTGGTATTGATCCTGGCTCCCGTACCACCGGTTACGGTGTGGTCGAGCTGGAGAAAGGGGTCTATCGCCACATTGAGAGTGGGGCGCTGAGAATTCGTGGTGAGAGCCTGCCTGAGCGCCTCCATGCCATCTTTGAGAGCGTGCGTGAGGTGTTGGAACGCTGTCAACCAGATGATTTTGCGATTGAAAATGTCTTTATGCACCGCAATGCGGACTCCGCACTCAAACTGGGGCAGGCACGTGGTGCCGCCATCTGTAGTGCGGCGGGGCATGATCTGAAAATCTATGAATATACCCCTGCAGAGATCAAGTTGGCGGTGGTAGGGCGTGGTAATGCCGCCAAAGCGCAGGTGCAGATGATGGTGCGCGTTCTCATGAGTCTGAAAACCAACCCACAGGCTGATGAGGCCGATGCCCTGGCCTGTGCAATCTGTCATGGTCACCATGCCAGTGGCATTCAGAAACTGGGACTCTCCCTGAGTGGGAGTACACGGGGACGCTGGCGATGATTGGGCGCCTGAGTGGAACCGTGGTTGAGCGCAGACCTCCCGAACTGCTGCTGGATGTGAATGGGGTCGGTTATGAGCTGGAGGCATCCATGACCACCTTCTATGCGCTGCCAGAGGTGGGGCAGGCGGTTGTGCTTCACACTCATCTGGTGGTGCGGGAGGATGCACAACTACTCTACGGTTTTGCTACTGAGAGTGAGCGTCAGATGTTTCGGGCGCTGATTCGGGTGCGTGGCGTAGGTGCCAAACTGGCGCTGGCGATCCTCTCCGGGATGAGCGCGAATGATTTTGTGCACTGTATCCTGGAGGAGAACAGCGCCGCACTGGTGCGGCTTCCCGGGGTAGGGAAAAAGACCGCAGAGCGGCTGATTATTGAGATGCGGGATCGACTCGGAGAGTGGGATACCTTCTCCTCCCAGGTTGAACAGAGCACGGGTGCGGCTTCTGTTGTAGTGGCGGATACAGAGAGTGAGGCGGTTCATGCGTTGATCTCACTCGGCTATAAACCACAAGAGGCCTCCAGACTGGTGCACGCAGTGAAGGGGGAGGGAGATAGTAGTGAAGAGCTGATTCGTCTGGCGCTGAAACAGAGTGTACGGTTGTGAGTGATCTTGCCCGTACCATCTCTCCGTTGACCACCCCGGAGGAGGATCGCCTGGATCGTACGGTTCGTCCCCGAACACTGGAGGCGTACAGGGGGCAGCCCAGGGTTCGGGAACAGATGGAGATCTTCATCCAGGCCGCCCGCAACAGAAACGAGTCACTCGACCATACCCTGATCTTTGGCCCGCCAGGGCTGGGCAAGACCACACTGGCGCATATTATTGCCAATGAGATGGGGGTCAATATGCGCCAGACCTCTGGCCCGGTGCTGGAAAAGCCGGGGGATCTGGCGGCACTACTGACCAATCTGGAGCCCCATGACCTCCTCTTTGTGGATGAGATTCACCGCCTCAGCCCTGTGGTGGAGGAGGTGCTCTATCCGGCAATGGAGGATTTTCAGCTGGATATTATGATTGGAGAGGGGCCCGCTGCCCGCTCCATCAAGCTGGATCTGCCTTCCTTTACCCTGGTGGGGGCGACCACCCGTGCAGGGCTCCTGACCTCTCCATTGCGTGACCGCTTTGGTATCGTGCAACGGCTGGAGTTCTACAATGAGGCTGACCTTGCCTATATTGTCAGCCGTTCTGCCGCCATTCAGGGGGTAGAGGCGGATGCGGCAGGAGCGCTGGAGATCGCTAAACGATCTCGAGGCACCCCACGTATCGCTAACCGGCTGTTGCGGCGGGTGCGAGACTACTCCGAGGTCAAGGGGGATGGTTCACTGACACAGGCGACCGCACAATCCGCACTGGATCTACTGGATGTCGACCTCAAGGGGTTCGATCAGATGGATCGCCGCCTGTTGCTGAGCATGATTGAGAAATTTGATGGGGGGCCAGTGGGTATCGATAACCTTGCCGCCGCCATCGGTGAGGAGCGTGGGACGATAGAAGATGTATTGGAGCCCTACCTGATCCAGCAGGGGTTTATGATGCGTACCCCACGTGGGCGTGTGGTGACCCGTCACGCCTATCTCCATTTCGGTTTGGCTCCGCAACAGACGGTGACAGAGGCTCAAGAGCTTACCCCTGACCTCTTCGACGGATCGGACTGACCCCCTCTACAGCAGAACTGTGAACCGGCCGAATGGGGAGGGAATATTAGTGGCTGTGGATATTGTTGGCAGATTGAGCTGGATTCTGACGATACTCTGGGGGGAGGTATTAAAAAACAGTAGTTTAGAAATAAAGTGAGGTTTTATGAAAAAAACCAATTCTGTTAATGCAAAACAGATAGTTATTTAATAAAGCTAATTTGATTTATTGGTAAATTTAACAATACTCCGGTTCAAAAAGAAGAAGTCAGGTTCTTCACATGAGCTGTGGATAACTCTGTGAATGGTTTGTGGTAGGAGTGTTCTCGATGTGCAAATTACAACACCTCAGCGGTTTGCCTAAAAAATAGGCAGTAGGCAGAGGAGTGGGGTTGTCCGTTTGAAGCCATGACTGTGTTGTTAAAAGTGGGGGGCTCGGTAGATGTTCATTTATTGTTGTGTTAGCATTTATCTATGATTGTAGTACCCTGAATATTAAGTGATGAGCGTCAAGTGTAAGGAGCATAATTGATGAAGAAGAAGAATTTTTCCAGACTGTTATTGACCGGTAAAGTGGCCTCTATGCCTTTTATCCCGTCTGCGAATGCGGCGCTTAGCCCGTTTGATTTGATTACTACCAGCTCGGCCATCTATTTGTCGGAGAAGGCAGAGACCGGTATCAACGTGTTAGAGACGGATAGTGCCATTACCTTCGATGGTGTTTCTGCAAATATTATCCATCCGGGCTCTGGCTGTACAAATGTGGTGCCGACAGAAATGACCGTGGTTGTGAGTGGGCTTCTGAGTGGGGATACCGTCTGGATTGCCGCGGCAGATGATAAGGATGATCCGGGACTGCTGGGAATTAGCCCATCGTTCAGGATAGGTTTTGAGAATCTGGAGGTTTTAAGCAAGTTTGATGTCCATGTCAATACCCAGCGTGAGGTTGGATTTGATGCCCCTCCGGGGTCGGCAATGATGGATCAGAATGTGTTGACCTTCTCAGTTCCTATTGATCTGAGTAAATTCACAAGCAGTTCAGACAACTTCTACCTACAGGCGATGGTGGCCAGAGCGGATGGAACATTGAAGTTTTCCGATCTGGACTATATTACCCGAGTAGAGACAGATGCTTGTTCGTATGGTGGAGAAGGCTCCCTGAGTGGAACAGGAACATCTACCTATTAACTCTGACGGCCCGCTGGTGTAGGGGCGTTACACAACAGGCTCTTTGTCGGCGGTGATTTACTCGGGTCGGTATGTGGAGATCTCTCTACTTACACCGCATGATGCGGAACTCTATTTTGAGTGGATGAAATGGCCCGGGTTTACCGCCTACAAGCCCTATTTGCGAGAAACGGCACCACACCTGCCCGATGTGATGGTTCACCTCTCGCAGCAAGCCAAAGAGCCCCGGGTGGAGTATGAGGTGCTAGTGAGGCGTGTTGGGGACCATCAGCCAATTGGCCTGATGGCACTCTCAGCGGTTGACCCGATTAACCAAAAGGCAGAGTTTTCTGCTGTTTTCTCTCAGCGCCACTCGCGTAGCATCTGGGAGGCACTGCATTTTTCTATCAGCAGGTCATTCTCAGAGTTTAATCTCTATAAGATGGTATTCCATGTGGTGGCAGATAACCATGCCGTAGTGCGGCTGTTGCGCCACCTTGGGCTTCATGAAGAGGGTCGTTTGCAGAGAGAGATTCTGGTTGATCAGAGCAGTCGAAAAGATCTGCTGCGCTTTGCCCTTTTTCGTGATGAGTTGGATACATTGCCAGCTTGGAAAAGGCTGGGTGAAATTGTGCCGTTGGTGCAGTAAGTGGGGATGAGGGGGCAGAGTCTCGCGCTCTCTTCCCAGATAGTCTCTAGCAACTATGCGGTTAACCGATAAGATGATAAAAAGAACGATCAGACGGATGTAAAGAGTGATGGATATCAAACAATATATGGAACAGGTGGGTCTGCAGGCGCGTAGCGCTTCTCGTGCAATGGTACGCGCGGATACGACCCGTAAGAACCGGGCGCTGGAGCGGATAGCGGATCTATTGGTGCAGTCAATGGATCTGCTGCTGTCCGAGAACCAGAAAGATCTGGATGCCGGCAAGAAGAGTGGCTTGGATGCGGCGCTGCTTGACCGCCTTGCACTGGATCAGGCGCGAGTAGAGGGAATGGCACAAGGGCTGCGTCAGATTGCCGCACTACCCGATCCGGTTGGCGAGATGAGTGATCTCAACTATCGCCCATCCGGAATTCAGGTGGGCAAGATGAGAGTTCCTCTGGGGGTGATTGGTATCATCTATGAATCACGTCCCAATGTCACTGCTGATGCCGCCGCACTCTGCCTAAAATCAGGGAATGCAGCGATTCTGCGCGGTGGCTCAGAGGCCTTTCACTCCAACCAGGCGATTGCCGGGTTGATCCATCAGGGGCTGGCTGATGCCGGACTACCTGCACAGGCCGTACAGGTCGTTGAGACGGCAGATCGTGAGGCAGTGGGAGAGCTGATTACCATGAGTCGCTATGTGGATGTGATTATCCCGCGCGGCGGAAAAGGGTTGATTGAACGTATCTCTGAGAGTGCCCGTATTCCGGTGATCAAACATCTGAATGGGGTCTGTCATGTCTATATCGATGATCAGGCAGAGCAGAAGAAGGCGATTGATATCGCCTACAACGCCAAAACTCACCGTTATGGGGTCTGTAATGCGATGGAGACGTTGCTGGTGGCCGAGGGAATTGCTGCGGCCTGTCTGCCTCCGCTGGCAGAGCAGTACCGACAGGAAGGCGTTGAGTTGAGAGGGTGTGCCGCAACAGAGAAAATTTTGCCAGATGTGGTGGCGGCGACCGAAGAGGATTGGGATGAGGAGTATCTTGCGCCGGTGCTATCGATCCGAATCGTGAGTGGTCTTGATGAGGCAATGGAGCATATCCACCAACACAGTTCAGGCCATACCGAGTCTATCGTGACCGAGAGCTACAGCCGCGCCCGTCGTTTTCTCGCAGAAGTGGACTCCAGCTCAGTGATGGTCAATGCCTCAACCCGGTTTGCCGATGGCTTTGAGTATGGATTGGGTGCAGAGATTGGGATCAGCACGGATAAGATTCACGTGCGTGGGCCCGTTGGGCTAGAGGGGCTCACCTCACAAAAGTTTGTAGTACTGGGGGATGGACACATTCGTCAGTAAGAGCGTCATCCATGAATAGGCCGATAGGCATCTTCGGAGGCACCTTCGATCCAGTCCATTTTGGTCATCTACGCCCCGCGCTGGAGGTGTGTAAACAGCTCAATCTGGAACAGGTGAGGCTGATTCCCAGTAAGGTGCCTGTTCACCGTGCCCAGCCTGTTGCCCCCCTGGAGCAGCGGATTCTCTGGCTGCAGCAGGTGACAGAGGCGGTACCACAGTTCGTGGTTGATCTGCGTGAGGTTGAACGTGAGACCCCCTCCTGGATGGTGGTAACACTGGAGTCACTGAAAAAAGAGTTCCCGGATCACCCCTTGGTGCTCATTCTGGGGATGGATGCTTTTCTGCAGTTGGAGAGCTGGCATCGATGGCAGGCATTATTGGACTCTGCCCATCTGCTGGTGACCCACCGTCCCGGTTTTGTACGTCCCGAGCGGGGTATTTTTTCTGACTGGCTGCTGCAGCGAGAGACTGAACAAATTACGTTGTTACATCAGCGGGTTGAGAAAGGTGAAGGAAAAGTCCTCTTTCTCTCCGTGACGCAACTGGAGATCTCGGCAAGTGGAATTCGTTCACAGATTGTGGCGGGAGGCACCCCGCTCTTTTTGTTGCCTGATATAATCCACAACTCCGTTATTGATTGTTATTCAACCTAGAGCTTCAGGTTCAACCTGGAATTTCAGGTTCAAGAGAAGAGTAGAGCATGTTAACCACAGATGAGTTAGAACAGTTGGCCGTCGGCGCCCTAGAAGAGCTAAAGGGCAATGAGATTACAGTCGTAAATGTATCAGAGATGACCGATGTGACCAGTCGCCTGGTCATTGCAAGCGGTACCTCGAATCGTCATGTCCGTTCACTGGCCGATCAGGTGGCCATGGCGGCAAAGAGGGCAGGCATCCTCCCGTTAGGTAAAGAGGGAGATGAGTCAGGGGAGTGGGTGTTGGTCGATCTGGGTGACATTGTGGTGCATGTGATGCTGCCAGAGACACGGGATTACTACAATCTGGAAAAATTCTGGGCTGATTTTAGTCGCGAGGCAGAGTAAGGCTGGGGATGGTAATCAGCTTGATTGCGGTGGGTCGAAAGATGCCAGAGTGGGTGAACCAGGGGTATCGTGAGTATGCTCGTCGTATGCCGCGTGAATGTACCCTGGCGCTGGTAGAGATTGAGGCTGCGAAGCGGGGCAAGAGTGGATCCTCCCAGCGTTGGGTAGCGCAGGAGGGTAAACGGATGCTGGCGGCTATTCCCCGAGGTGATCGGGTGATTGCACTAGACCTGAGTGGTGCCTCCTGGACTACCGAGAAGCTCTCCAATCAGCTAGAGGGGTGGATGCATTCAGGCAGCGGAGTCTCTCTGCTGGTGGGTGGCCCCGATGGGTTGGCAACAGAGTGCCTGAGCCGGGCAGATCAGCGCTGGTCTCTCTCGGCGCTCACTTTCCCCCACCCACTGGTACGGGTGATCCTGGCAGAACAGCTCTATCGAAGCTGGAGTGTGATGACTCACCACCCCTATCATCGTGCCTGAATTACTATTATTAGCGGTATCCCATCGTTACAAAAATAGTGGTGACAGAAATCAAGTTATCCCTCGATATCGGTTAAAATCTTCCAATGGAACCTCTGCCTCAGATTATTCTGGCCTCAGCATCTCCGCGGCGTGCGGAGCTGCTCTCCCAGATCGGTATCCGCTACCGTATTGAGGTGGCCGATATTAATGAGACCGTGGCGGATAGTGAGCTGCCACAGGTAGCGGTCTCCCGTCTTGCGACCGAGAAGGCAGAGAGGGTCTGGCGTCAATATGGTGTCTCTGAAGAGCCTCCGTTACCCGTTCTGGGGGCAGATACTATTGTGGTAAATCATGGGAAGGTTCTGCAAAAACCGACCTCAAGAGAGGCTGCGATTGAGATGTTGAGTCAATTAAGTGGAAAGGTGCATGAGGTGATGAGTGCTGTTTCCGTAGTCTGTGATCGGGGTATCCACCGCTGCCTGAGTAGCAGTCAGGTCACCTTCCGAGAGATCAGTGAAGTGGAGTGCCTGAACTATTGGGCAACGGGAGAGCCTGCGGATAAGGCCGGGGGCTATGCGATACAGGGGGTAGGCGCTATTTTTGTCAAACAGCTGGAGGGGAGCTATTCTGGGGTGATGGGGTTGCCCCTGTTTGAGACGATCCAACTACTGAATAAAGTGGGAGTAAAGGTGTTATGAGTTCGGAGATTCTGATTAATGTAACGCCTCGTGAAACCCGCTCAGCCCTGGTTGAGAACGGGGTGTTGCAAGAGATTTATATCGAGCGTCGTAACCACCTAGGGATCGTGGGTAATATCTACAAAGGAAAGGTGAGCCGGGTACTGCCGGGTATGCAGGCCGCTTTTGTTGATATCGGCCTGGAGCGTGCCGCATTTCTCCATGTCTCAGACATTATTCCTCAGGATCTGCGTGAAGAGGTGGTGTGTGATCAGGAGGCCCTGCAGATTACGAACCTGCTCTCTGATGGTCAGGAGCTGTTGGTGCAGGTTGTCAAAGATCCGTTGGGTACCAAAGGGGCACGTCTGACCATGCAGATCTCAATCCCATCTCGTTACCTGGTTTTTATGCCGATGGTTCCATGTATGGGGGTCTCGCAACGAATTGATGAGGAAGAGGAGCGAGAGCGGCTGCGTGGGATGATTCAGCAGGCAGTAGCGGAAGGCGGGTATGGGGGTTTTATTGTCCGTACTGCGGGAGAGTGGGTGCCAGAGTGTGATCTACTGCATGAGGCTAGATTGCTCTACAAAATTTGGGCATCCATTCAGCAGAGTGGAAAGGCGCTTAAGTCCCGTTCACTGGTTCATAGTGACCTGCCACTGGAGCAGAGAATGATCCGTGACCAGCTAAAAGATAGTGTGGAGCGGGTACGGATTGACTCTAAGCAGACCTGGGAGCAGTGTCGTGAATTCGCAGCCCGCTTCAATCCGGAGCTGGCCTCGCGGGTTGAATACTATCCGGGAGAGTGTCCCATTTTTGATCTCTATTCGGTAGAGGATGAGATCCAGAAAGCACTGCAACGAAAGGTTCCACTAAAATCTGGAGGTTATCTGATCGTTGATCAGACCGAGGCGATGACCACCATTGATGTGAATACGGGCTCTTTTGTGGGGCACCACAACCTTGAAGAGACCATCTTCAAGACCAATCTAGAGGCTACTCAGGCGATTGCTCGCCAGCTACGGCTACGTAATCTGGGGGGGATTATTATTCTTGATCTGATTGATATGGAGGATGAGCAGCATCGTCAACAGGTGATGCGCTCCCTGCAGAAGTTTCTGGATCAGGATCATGCGCGTACCCACATTAGTACGGTCTCCTCGTTGGGGCTGGTAGAAATGACCCGTAAGCGGACGCGAGAGAGTCTGGAGCATGTGTTGTGCCAAACCTGTCCCACCTGTGAGGGACGCGGTTATCTGAAAACAGCAGAGACGGTCTGTTACGAAATTTTCAGAGAAATTATTCGGGAGTCCCGCCAGTATGAGGAGTGTAGAGAGATTTTGGTCCTCGCCGCACCAGAGATCACCGATCTGCTACTGGATGAGGAGTCGAGTAGTCTCGCGGAGCTGGAAGAGTTTATTGGTAAACCGGTCCGGCTACAGGTAGAGACCTTCTACACGATAGAACAGTTTGATGTTGTCCCCGTCTAGACAAGCGCCCGAGAATAGAACCTCCGCCCAGACGGTAGGGCGACAATTTCTGACAACGCTCTGGGGAACCTTCTGGATATTCTCCTCAACCGTACTGGTGGTGGCGGCTATTGTGATGGTGTTGTTGCGCGTCACCCTGTCTGAAATGGGGCTGTTTCAGGAAGAGATTGAGGCGTGGATTGAGGCGGAGGTGGGGGTAGCCATTACCTTTGATAACGCTACCGCACAACTGGATGGTCGCTTTCTGCAGTTGGCAGTAGAGAAGGTATCGATCAGAGGGGGGGAGAAGGATGGCATCAATACCACCTTTGGTGCTGGTCAGCTCCGCCTGGATCTGCTCTCTTCTCTGCGCAAAGGGGAGTGGGTTACTTCGTCGTTGACCCTGCAGCGTCCCGTACTCTTAATGGCGCAGGACTATTTTTTTCAACCCTCCCCCCAGACGGAAGAGGCGTTTAAGGCCACCCCCCTGTTCTCCTTGCTACAGTGGCTATTGAAACAGCCGGTGTTGAGTATTGAGGAGGGAACCGTTCATCTTTACCAGAAAGCGGGGAGTGGACTGCAGTGGCGATTCAGGGATATCGGTGTGGAGTGGGTTAACTCGGGTTATCGACACCAACTTAGTGGAGAGATGATCCTGCATGGCGAGGAGCCCTCGCCGATAGCGCTGGAGATGGAGTGGTTTGGCGAGCTGTTGAGTGCGGGCGGTTGGGATGGGCAGATTCACCTGAATAGTCCAGCGCTTCACTTTGCCCAACTGATGGGAGGGGTGGAAAACTCCTGGGGAGGGGTGGCACCGGGAAGTGGAAGTGTTGAGATTTGGGGAGAATGGTTGTCTGGAACGCTGGAAAAGGGGAGAGGGAGACTGCGCAGGGCGGCTCATTTCCAGCAAGCACCAGGGCTGGCAGGGGGGGAGTTCTTCTGGGACCGGCAAGGTAGTCGGTCCTGGCGATTGCAGATGGAGCAGCTGGTATGGGGGGGGGAGAGTGAGAAAGATAGAGAGAGCCACCCGACCTCTGCCCAGATTGAGCTGAGTCAGGATCGCACGGGTCAGGATATTTTGTTAGGGGCGGTCGACCACGTTCGACTGGTTCCATCCCCCGCCCTTTCGGGCCTCTATGCCACCCTGATACAGGGAGAGAGTGGGGTTCTGGTTGCCGGAGATCTGTTTCAGCTGAAGTTCCGTTCCTACCCGGATGACAGTGGTTTCTTTAATCAGATTGAGGCCAAAATGAATCTCGATAATATCTCTCTACAGGGGGTGAGGCAGGTCGCGGGGTATGGGGTGACGGGAATCAATGGGCAACTCCACCTAAATGAGGAGCGGGGAGCCTTTATTCCGGCTGCCGGAACCATGTCAGTATTGCTGGATGAGTACTATTCAGAGCCACTTTCACTGGCGTTGCAGGGGGGAGTGTTCAGCTGGGCCAGACACCCAAAGGCCCTGTTGCTGGTCTTGAATGGGCTTAAGGGCGAGGTGGGGGCCGTTCAGTTTGCCGGGCAGGGGCAGCTGTTGATGCCCACGGGTGGAGCACCCCCCGTCGTCACCCTGGATACAACCGTGAAAGCGCAGCAGATCTCGACACTGCTACAACAACTACCGGAGTCACAATTGCCTCCCGAACTGGTGGCCTGGTTAAAGGAGTCGTTCCTCTCTGGGGCATTGACAGAGGGGCGGGTGCAGCTACAGGGGCCGATAGATCAGTTCCCTTTTCAGCAGGGGGAAGGGACATTTGTTGCGGATCTTAGGGTGCGGGATCTCTATATGCATTACGCAGAGGCGTGGCCCATTATCTCTCACAGTCAGGCAAGAATTCATTTCAACAAGGATGCCATGACCGCGGTTCTGGAGGAAGGGAAGCTGGATGGCCACCCGATTCACAATATTGAGGTGAGCAGTGAATCACTGCTGAATGGGGTATTGAACATTCGTGGACAACTGGTCAGTGAGAGCCCCAAGCTGCTACGCTCATTAGAAAACACGCCACTGTCCGGGCGGGTAAAACAGCTGAACTCGGTGATCGCTATGGAGGGGTATGCACTACTCGATCTGGAGGTTCTGGTACCGATGGATGGGCAACCTATCAAGGTCGATGGACGGGTTGAGTTACATGACAACAAGTTGTCCATAAAGGAGTTAGGGCTTGATCTTGGGCAGGTTGAGGGGAATGTTGAATTCACGGATGAGGGGGTCACGATAGAGGGGATTCGAGGGAAGATGCTGGGTGGGCCGGTTCACATCACCGCATTTAGTGCGGACAACCAGAACCAATCCGAGCTGGTGGTGGGGCTGGATGGAGCACTTCAGGGGGAGGCGTTAGAACAGTGGTTAGGATTTCAATCGGTAGATAATCCGCTGTTTCGGGCAGAGACCGATATAGAGTGGAATGGTCGCCTGAAGATCCAGCAAGATAAACTCGATCTGCATCTGCACTCAGCACTACAGGGAGTAGTACTTGCCGCACCAGAACCGTTTAATAAAGAGGGAGAGCAGCGCTGGCCAACGACCCTCTCGATGAAGGTACGCTCAGGGGGCGTTGAGCAGTTGAATCTATCGATCCCCGATCGGCTTTATGCGAAGCTTTCAAAGGGGGAGGATAGTGGTGAGAAAAAATCACCATGGAGGGGGCGGTTACTGTTTGGGGATAAAGAGCAGACTCTGCCCGCCGGGAAATCCCCGAAGGGGATTGAGTTAGTGGGTGCGGTAGAGGAGATTGACCTGAATGCATGGTTTGACCTGCTGAAAAGTGATCGCATGGTGAGAAAAGGGGAGGGAGAACGGTTCACTGTGGGGCGTCTGCTGCTCCATGCCGATCGGGCAGAGCTGTTTGGGCAGCAGCTGGAGTCGATGATGCTCAGCGTGACTCGCGGTCAGGAGGGACAATATCAGCTCCAGGTGAGTAGTGATCAGATGAAAGGCAGTCTCCTGCTACAGGAGGATCCTCAGCTGCCACTGGTGGTGGATCTTGATCACCTTGAGCTGGGGAAGGCCGAGCCGGATGAGAGTGAGGTAGCGGGGCAGGAAGCGGAACCGACATCAATAAATATCGAGGTTGATCCCAGCCAATTTCCAGCAGTAGAGCTCTCTAGCCAAAAGACCCGGATCAATGGGATTGACTTCGGTACCCTTCAGTTAAAGACCCACCCCACCAAAAATGGACTGTTTGTGGATGATGCAACCCTGGAATCCGAGGTGATGCGTGTATCTGCACAGGGGAGCTGGATGCAGCGGGAGGGGCAACCGATCTCAAAATTCAATATTCGTGTCGTCGGAGATGAACTGGGAAAGATTTTGTCACTCTTTGGCTATAGTGGTGAGATTGATCGGGGCGATGCATCCATCCATATCAAGGCAGAGTGGCCGGATCGACCCACCGGGTTTTCGCTAAACCACATGAAGGGCGAGCTTGAGGTCTCGGTGGAAAAGGGGCAGTTACGGGATGTGGATCAAGGAATAGGCAGGGTCTTTGGGCTTCTGGGTATCCATACACTGGTTCGTCGTCTAACCCTCGATTTTTCTGATATTACGGATGAGGGATTTCCGTTTGATGCCATTCATGGCACCTTTAGCGTGGAAAATGGAGATGCCCACACCCGTGATCTGCAGATAGATGGCCCGTCCGCACTGATCAAGGTGGCAGGGAGGACCGGTATTGTAGAGCGGGATTATGATCAGCTGGTCTCGGTGAGCCCCAAAATTTCCGAGACCCTCCCGGCAACCGGTGCCATCCTTGCCGGACCTGTGGGGGCGGCAATAGGCTCTGTGGTACTACTTTATCAAAAGATTTTTGAGAAGGAAGGGATCGCCACTACACGTTATACTTTGACCGGAAAGTGGGATGCCCCGGTATTGGAAGAGGTCAGAAAGGTGAGTGCGCCGGTTGAAGAGCTGAGCCTGCCATAGCCGCTATCGGCGGGTTTCAGGGGAGCGCTGAAGTGAAGTAATGCCTCAGGTGATAACCATTGCATGAGAAGAATCATAGGAACTGGAGTTAGGAATGAACCATTTACAGTTGGCAACCGATCTGTTGCTGGAACCGGGAGAGATTTCCCAGCAGGAGATTGATGCTGTACTTCGTCAGATTATGGAGCGGGGGATGGATTACGCAGACCTCTATTTCCAGCAGAGTTACCACGAGTACTGGTCACTAGAGGATGGGGTGGTTCGTGAGGGGAGTTATGATATTGATTCAGGTGTAGGGGTGCGGGCCATAAGTGGGGAAAAGACCGGTTTTGCCTACTCGGATGAGATCAGTGCTAAGGCGCTGAAACAGGCCGCTACTTCCGCACAGAC
>JABHIC010000418.1 GCA_018671205.1 Gammaproteobacteria bacterium | reverse complement strand
TCTCCGGTGGTTGCTCATGTTACCCGCCAATCTTTTGACCCTTCAGAGTTGTCCAACGCGCAATTCCCAGCGATCATGGTCACAACATCAGGTGAAGAGCTGATAATCGAGTCTTACGGCGATGTTTTGGAGACGATTCGCATTAATTACGCGCTTGAAGTGTACGTAAAAGGCGATAAACTCGATACATCGAGAAACGAGATTATCGACGCGGTTCGTGATAAACTTTACTTAGATAGACACAGGGGCGGCTTTGCGATAGATACAAAGATCACCTCTGTTGAAATAGATGATGGAAGTATCGCCCCAATTGGCGGCGTATTATTGAATGTTGCAGTTACCTACAATTACGGGGCTTAAAAATGGCTAATGTACTAGCAAGCGGTAAAGACGGAAGTTTCACCATGACGGGCGCAGGCACTGGGGTCACAGTGACCAAGTTCGAGTACGGTGATACACCAAACATGATCGAGTTTATGACGTTTGGCTCTGATGCCCCCAAGAATGAGGCCATTCATGACAATTGGCTGGTAACTTTCGAGGGCTTCCTGACAGACGGGGGAACGCCTCCTGCTGCTGGTGAGTTGATTACTGATCTTGAACTTGAACTTGATGGAACCAGTGGGCATTCATGCTCTGCTGCTGTCATTTCAAGCGTTACTAAGACGGCTGAAGCAGGTGGGCATATCGCTATCTCTGGCGAGATCAAGCCCAACGGTGTGGCAATGGCGGCTTACGGTACTGTTGCATAATGTTTAAAGCAATCGACCTTTCCGAGACGACTGACTATATCAGCGAGAACGACCCAGCCATCAACAAGGCTGAGTCGAATATTCCACTGTACCAGTCTACAGGGGATCAAAGTCATCTAGTGCTGGATGGTGAGCCGACTATCTTCGTGCTTGGGGTTATTGCGAGTCGTGAGTACACAAATATTCAAGACAAGCATATCTCCACGAACATTGCGGACCCCAATAAAACCACGGTTGCCCCTTTCGGCATGAGCCGCGAGATGGTGATGTACGGACTGAAAGAGGTTAAGAATGCGGAAGGCTTCAAGCTATCCACTATTGGCGGTAACCCGAGTCGTGTAGCTGATCGTTCACTTGACCAACTACAAGCATGGGGAGTGATTGAGGAGCTTGGGAATAGGCTGATGAATTTGAATACTTTGGGTGATGCCGAAAAAAAGCAATAATCGCCCTCTGCTCAGTTCCAGAGGGGTATTATTGTGGCGATTGCAACGAGCGTGATAGATGGGTCAGAGGCTGTAATGGTGGCGGTAAGCTGCCTCACAAGCTGGTTGATGTTTCAGTTGTAACCACCTGCCCTGTAAGGCTTTCTTTTGATGCTTTACCTTATTTTAGAGAGTTTCACTTCTGGAAAAAAGGCATGATGCCAGAGGCTGGAACTTATAGGCAGCAACCTCACAAGTTTTTGCAAGCTATGCAGGAGCTAGAAAGCTGGATAGAACAAAGGAAGGCGCAAAATGAATAGTCACATTCAGAACATCATAATCAAGGCGCGCGATAGAGCCTCTGTGGTCCTACGGAAAGTTGGCGGGGCGTTGAAGGGCGTGTCTAACGTGGTGTTTAATCTTAAAACCGCCTTTGTCGCGCTTGGATCATCAATGGCGCTGGGAGGTGTTGCGAGTAAATCCATCAAATCCTTTATGACTATGGAAAACTCCATGCGGGGGCTTTCCTCCGTTGCCAATAAGGTTGGGGAAAACTTCCGCTCGATGGGTCAGGGGGTGACTGTTGACGCGGAGAGCGCAAAGGAAGCAGCTATTGAGCTTTCAGAAGACGGTTTGATGTCTGTCGCGGATTCCTCAACAGCACTCAAGAATCTTCTACTGGCAGGTTTCGGGCTACCCAAGGCCGTTGAAATGCTTAAAGCCTTCAAAGACAGTGCAGCTTTCGGTAGACAGAGCGCGTTATCCTTTGGGCAAGCTGTCGTGAGCGCTGCTGAAGGTGTGAAGAACGAGAACAGTATTCTCGTTGATAACGCAGGCATAACCAAGAATCTCTCGGTGATGCAGAAAGATTACGCGACAAACTTAGGTAAGACTGTTGCGCAACTATCCGCAGCCGAAAAGAGGGAAGCTACGTATTTCGGCATTCTCGGAGAAAGCGCGGCTATGGCTGGAGATGCGGCTGCCGCGACGGAGACATTATCGGGTCAATTCTCCGCACTGGAGACGGATTCATTCAATCTCTATGCAGCTCTTGGCGAGACTTTGGCCCCAGTTGTCCAATCGATGATCCAAGAGTTTAGAGCCATGATTGGCGCTACTAAAGAATGGGTGGAAGCTAACGAGGAGCTGCTCACTGATACTTTTATGATCTGGGGAGGTAAATTAATAGAAATGTTGGAGAGTCTGGGGCAGTGGCTGGTCGGTGGGGGCGAAGGTGCGGGAGCTTTCTCGGCGGGAGTTGATAGTCTCACCACCTCTTTCAGTTCTCTCCACACCACCTTGCAGCAGCTTGGTATTTGGTACGATGCCAATAAAGACATTTTGAACGTGTTGGGCAGTGCGGCGGCAGGTCGTATGCTTGGCGGGGGTGTAGGGGCTTTGGCTGGTGGTGCGTATGCAGCGTCTGAGAATATACGTGATTGGGCTACTGGCTCAGACTACACCGCCCCCCAAGTACTAGGTACGCAGGACGAAATTAGTGGGGCCAACAGTGCGGCGGCTTCAAGACGTGCAGAGCGTCCGGTTACAAGTGTCATCAATAACGCCGTCTTTACGGGCGTTCCCACACCGGAGTTATCTCGATGAGCGTCACACTAACTGGCAGTACCTACACTGCCACGTTACCTAACCCAATCCAGCCTCTTGAGTTTAGGCAGCCTGTTAAACACACAGTGAATTTTATGACAGACGGAGGCACACGGTATGGCTACGATAAAGGTATCACTGAGTATGTGACTCGGATGAACTTCATAATGACGGATTCGCAGGAGGTTTCTGATCTTGTGGGCCTGTTCACTACTGATGCTCAAGGCACCACCAACACATTTACCATGAACGACCCTTGGGGGGTAGATCGTACTGTACGCTTCAGCCACTCCACACTAGACGGAAGGATCATGGAGCTTAAAAAGGACAGCGTTTGGCAGGTTAGCTTGGAGTTTATCGAGTGAAGTCGCCAACGGCTGGATTTCAGACCGCGATGGCTAAGACAGGCTCAACGCCCGTATGGTTGCTGGAGCTTGACGGGAATCACTACGCTGATCGGGCTGTAAGTGACGGCACCAATAGTTACACTGCTGAGGTAGTTGAGTGGAGTGATATATCTGCCATCAATGATCGCATGAGCGGTGGCGGGGTTATGACAGCCACATCAGTCACTCTCACCGCGTCGATACATGCGGATGTTAGGATAGGTAATAGCGCTAAAATATACCTCTGGTTTGAAAATGAATCGTTAGGCGCAAGCGACCGCCTGTTGATGTTCAGCGGCATCGTCGCTGATCCTGTCACTTTAACAGAGACTGAGATAGTCTGCGCTTTGCGGTCCATCGAAGATGCTAAGAATGCCGTTATCGGAGAGCTTATTTCCCTAGCCACTTTCGCAAATGCGCGAAAAGAGGCTGTTGGTGAGATGATGCCGATAATTTATGGCTCAGTAAAAAATCAGCCCGCCTATGCTGTGAGCGCTGGTGGTTTTACGCAGTTGGCCTCTGATTTAACTGATGTCGCCACCACCATCGCTTTATCCGATGCGTCAGACTTTGATGGGTCTGATGTGATTCTGATTGATGGTGAAGACATTACGCTAGGGACAAAAAGCGGGAGCACTTTCACAGGATGCACCAGAGGTACAAGCCCGATTGCTCATGATAGAGGCGCGACAGTCGTAAATGACCAGGCAAACTACGATTTTCTGATTGCAGACCACGCTATCACTGCCCTTGATGCGGTTTACTCCGATGGGGTGGCGGTGACAGGAGGTACTCTTGTTGCTTCTGGAGGGCGGGCATACGTTCGCTTTACATCTCACCCGTTTATCACAGAGACTGAAGAGGTGACGGAGAATATATCAGTTAATGATACCATTGATTTCACCTCCGATGCGCACACCGCCCAGCCAACCCAGAATATTACAACACTGGACGGAAACTCCCTACCCCACGAATTCACTATAAATACAGGAAGTGCCGTAACGCTGGACGGCGCATTCTCCAGCGTTACAGGTTTGGAGCGCTCTCTCGTTACAGTCACAGCAACCATTCACCCCATTAATGCCTCTTCAAGCGGGGCGGCGGACATCACTTGCAGAATGGGGAGTGAGACACCTCTTGGGCTATTCTCCTATAGTGATGGAGGTTACAACCAAGTGGAGGGGGTGGCAACAGCTAATTTTATATCATCCAGTGATGATTTTGACCTGATTTGCGAAGACTCCGCAACTGGGTATTATAAGGTCACCGTAATATCCGTATCACGTGTCCCGTACACCGAAGCAGCGCTAATAAAGAGTGGATCAGCAACCAAGACGGGGACGGTGAGCACAATTAATAGAGAGCGGTATGTAAGAGGTATTACTGTCGACTGCACAGGCTATAGCCAATCTTCACCAGATGAGGTTGTTGAACATCTTCTGCTGAACTACGGAAATAGTGTGGTCAGTGGGGATCTGCATACATCCTTGACGGCTGATAGTGAAGGCTTCGGTAGTGATTATGATCTTGGCTTTAGGCTGGGCAAGCAATCGGATCTGATGATCTTATGCCGAAAGATTGCTTATCAATCATACTCAAAATTCCACTGGGACGGCGGCCTTGCGAAGTTATCGCGGATTCTCGATGCAAACCTAGCCACCAACGGGGGTTTTGAGGCGTGGACGGGTAGTGTCCCCGATAACTGGACTGTTGAGAGTGATACTACTTACCAAGTCACTGGGGCAGAGGGTAGCGGTTATGGTTGCGCTATTGATGGTAACGGGGTAACAGAAGGCTGGTTTTATCAAGATGTCACCGTGGTAGATGGGGGTACTTATGTTGTCCAGTTTGTTGTGAAAACGCTGTTATACGCCGCGCAAATTCACATAACCAAGCCAACAGGTGAAGATATTTACGCGAAAGAGGTAATACCAATTGGAACGCCTACTTTTTGGGGAGATGTGGTCAGCATAGCTTTTACCGCGATTGGCACTACCGCGCGCGTAAAGTTTGGATCGCAAGCCCCAACTGATGCTGATATCGCCATTGATAATGTGGTTGTTAAGCCTTTTGATAAGTTGATAGGAAAAGGCGACACGCTTTTAAATAGTGCGGTCATGCGCTGGACACCCTACGCGCAGATTATCAACAGCATCAGCGCCCCCTACGCGCTTATAGGCCGTGAATATACAATTACGGAGGACTCTACCGATAGCGACTCCATCGCCTCTTACGGCGTAAAAGAGGGTACAAGCAAGTTTAGGTTTGATCTTGTTCAATCTGCAACAACTGCTGGAAATACTATAGACGGGTATATTGGTAGATTCAAAGCCCCTAAGCGGGTTTTTGAATTCAAATCCCCATTAACCCAAATCGATCTGGAGCGCGGTGATATTATAGGAGCCACGCATGACTTAGAGAGCGGATGGAACTCAAAGCTATTTTATATTTTAGAGACGCATTTCATTTTAGGGTCAGGGACGCGAAACATTCCTGACTCAATCAGAATTATCACAGAGGAACTATAATGTCAGAAGCAAGCAATTATCTTGAAAATAAAGTAGTGGATCACACGCTTGGAACAGCAGCATTCACCATGCCTACCACCGTCTATATCGCGCTGTTTGAGTCTGATCCGACAGACGCGGGAAGCGGCACAGAATGTACTTACACAAACTACGTGCGTCAAGCGATCACTTTTGCAGCATCAAGCGGCGGCACTGCTGCGAGTAATGCCGAAGTTACTTTTGCCGCGATTGTCGGGGCTGATGTTACAGTGACCCATTTCGCTATCTATGACGCATCCACAAGCGGTAATCTGCTTTACCATTCCCCAGTAGATGCCAGCAAAGTCTACGCGGCGGCTGATGTCCCAAGTCTTGCAAGTGGTGCTGTTACTGTTACGCTTGACTGATGCTTAACAACTACCGGCTCAATCAAGCCCCGCTTAATAGTACGCTGGTTGATGCTGGTAGTGCTTCAGTATCGGCTTCTGCTCAATTATTAGGCAGTATCCAGCGGACTCAGTATCTCGATGGTGCTATTGATTACAGTGCAGGGTTTTCTGGCGCTATTGAAAAAGGCGTTTTCCTCTCTGGTGCAGCATCGTCCTCTCTACTGGTAGCAGGTACGATCAAGGCTACGTACCACTTAACGGGGGCGGTGTACGCCTCTGGCTCGGTAAGTGGTGAGGTAACACGCAGCAGGCTATTAAACGGCGCTGTAGGGGTTGCTGCTTCGGTATCTGGTGAGGTGGTTAAGACTCGTTTCATGGGCGGTGCAGTTGCCTATTCTGCCTCTGTTGTGGGTGGGGTTAAAGCTAAATACTTCCTTAACGGGGGAGTAAATGGGACGCTAACCGCAACCTCTACCCTTACCCGTGCGCGTCTGCTCACAGGGGCAGCAGCAGTAACAGCTAGTATGGCAAGTGTTGCTCTGGTGAATGCCTACACTTCGGCAACCTGCAAGCGCAGAATCACCATTAAGAGTGGGGCCAAAGCGCATGATCTAGCGCACAATTTCAACCTTGCCATGCTCAACACCACGTCTCTCAATGGTGTTATTATTGGATCACTTAACAGCCTGCAAGTGTTGGACGACAGGTCTATCAGGCTAAAAGCGCAAGATAGAGTTACGGAGCTTTGTTTATGAAGAAATTTACACAACAACCTAATGATGTGCTGGACTATGACATCGACTTATCCGAGTGGGTAGCCACTGGGGACACGATCACCAGCACTACAGCGAGCGCGGATACAGGACTAACGGTTTCGGTCAGTAACGGCACGACCACCACACCTAAAATCTGGTGCAGTGGTGGAGCGGATGGAACGAGTTATAAGGTGACAGTCACAGTTGTCACCAACGATGGGCGTACCAAAGAGATAGACTTTAGATTATCAGTGAGGGAAGAATAAGATGAGTATAAAATTCGCTAACAACGCTCAGACGTTGCTAAATGGGTCGATCTCCGACTCTGCCACCACTATAACAGTCGATGACGCTACCGTTTTCAACAGTGAAATCGGGGGCGGAGACTATAGCTATATCTCGATAGACTCCGAGATTATGACCTGCACTGGCATTGCGGGCAACGTCTTGACCGTTACGCGCGCGGTTGATGGGACAACAGCAGCAGCTCACACTGATAATGCCAGAGTGCAGCAGAATGTTACCGCTGGATCGTTGAATGATCTGGCTGAGGACGTGGACATAACCGCCACCACTCTCACAATGACCAATAAGACTATTGACGATGTGAGCAACCTCATCGGTGCGGATCACGTTCACTATAAAATCAAAGCTAACGAGGCGTTGACTAAAGGTGATGCGCTTAAATACGTTGGTTGGAATCTTGGAGAGTCTGCGATTGAAGTAGTCAAGCCAACCTCTGCTCAGGACGTTGTTATCGGCTTTGTGAATGAGGACATATCCAGTGGCTCTTTCGGGCTTGCAATCAACACTGGCGCGGTCAAGGATGTTGATACTTCTGCTTACTCCGATGGCGCTATCCTCTACAGTGATGGCGCTGGTGGGTTGACTGGAACCAAACCAGCGACGGGATACTATCAAGAATTGGCTTTTGTTTTCCGCTCAAATCTGAATAATGGTGTCCTGCTTGTAGAGTGTACCGCGACGAAAGATGCAAGCGCAGAGACCAAACTGGACGGCATCGAAGCTCTTGCAGATGTAACAGACACAACCAACGTAACCGCTGCTGGCGCACTGATGGATAGTGAAGTAACTAACCTTGCTCAAGTAAAAGCATTTGCTACTTCTGATTATGC
>JABHIC010000417.1 GCA_018671205.1 Gammaproteobacteria bacterium | reverse complement strand
TCCATCACCGGCATCTGCATGTCCATCAGGATCAGATCAAAATGGTTGCTGAGTGCAGACTCAACCGCCTCTCGTCCATTGTTCGCCTTCAGGACCTCAATCCCCATCGCCTCCAGCATACGGATAACCACCAGCTGAATCTCCGGAGTATCCTCAGCGATCAATACTCGCCCGCTGAAACTGGGCTGGATCAATTGGCTACTCTTATCCATCGTGGAGTAGTCAGACTTGATCTCACTCGCTCTGTAGGGGAGGTTGAGTTGAAAACAGGACCCTTTTCCCTCACGACTCTTGACCTCTATCGTTCCACCCATCTGCTCTGCCAGCGTATAGGAGATATTGAGCCCCAACCCCGTCCCCCCAAAGCGGGCGGATATCGTCTCGTCGGCCTGCTCATAGCGCTGAAATAGCTGCTTTTGGGCCTCCATTGAGATCCCTATACCACTATCTTCTACCCTGAAGTGGAGCTCATTATCGCCCCAGACCGTCAGTATGACCTCCCCTTGCTGGGTGAATTTTATCGCGTTTCCCAGCAGGTTAATAAGGATCTGACCAATCCGGTGTCCATCACCAATCAGTTGGTGTGAAAATTCTTGTTGGATGGTGGTGGTAAATTCAAGTCCCGCAAAGCTGGCACGACTATAAAAAATATCATGTACCTCATCCACCAGTGCACGAAGGTCATACGGTGCCTCCTCAACCTTGAATTTTCCGGCCTCAATACTGGAGATATCGAGAATATCATTGATCAGAGACAACTGACTACGAGCCGAGACCTCTACCGAGTGGAGCAGTCTACGTTGGCTATCACTCAGCTCACTACCCAGCAGCTCCTCACTGTTGCCGATAATAACGGTCAAGGGGGTTCGCAACTCATGACTGACGGAGGCAAGAAACTCATCCTTCGCCTTACTGGCCTGTTGGGCATCCTCTGCGGCAATAAGATATTGATCCGCCTTATTTTGAATAGTGGATCTGAGGTTTTTCTGGGCAGCAATATACTTTTCAAAAGCACCGACACGCTGTAGAAAAATTTCGGTGGGGTCGTCTTTAAACAGCACCTCAATCGCTCCGGCCATAAAGGCGGCCTCTTTTACATCACTCTTCTCTGCAAAGAAGACCAGTAGGCTCTCATGAGAGCCACTTTTGTTGAGCACCTGTTCGGTTAATGGCTCTATACCCTCCTCTTGCAGGGAGAAGCTGACAATAACCAGGTCAGGCGTGAAGTGTTCGGTTAGCTTTACCGCTTCAGCAATATTCTTGGCACAAACCACATCATAATTGGTATTCCTGAGTAACAGGTTTTCATAGAGGTTTCGGATTGCCACAGAGGGATCAACCAGCATGACCTGCATCGGCCGTTCATCCGTCGCCTCACGCTCCTGTGGCACGCCTTCGGTCGCCCAGGGAATAGCGTTAGTCGAGAGGATCTCTATTTTGTGCTGTTTGGTCAGCTCATAGGCACGCTCCCATTGAGCGGAAAAAAGTGTGGTGAGTTGAAGCAGTTCATCCCGGTTCACCGGCTTACTCAGAAATATAAAATCTTTGCCGATACGGTGACGGATATCACTGAGCTCGTAGTCCATATAGGCGGTAATCAGAATAATGCGAATGGCGGGATCAATCTCACGGATCTTCTCCGCGGTTTTCAGCCCATCCCACCCCGGTGGCATGCGCATATCGAGAAAGACAACCGCATAGGGGGCCCCTTGCCTCTCTGACTTGATGACACACTGTAGCCCCTCTTCACCACTGTAGGCAGAATCCAGGATAAACGATGGCGACTCATCCACCTCCTCAACCTCCGTGAGCCCGACCAGCTCCATCAGCCCATCATCAAAATCCTGGTTGTTACTACCGAGAATTGCCTGGTAGGTCTCGTGAACACTGGCTTCATCGTCAATTGCGAGGATACGATAGCGGGTCGTTTCAGTTTGCATTAGCGTCTCATCTACTTATTATTATATGTTGTCTGGTGTTCAGTGATAATAAACTTCTAGGTAGAGTAGATACTATCTTTTCTAACAGAGACATGCACCCGGAATTACACAGAAAAAAGAGCATAACCACAATCTTTAGAGGTGCCCTTTAGTGAAGTATTCGGGGGACACTGGATAAAACGGGGCAACGGGGCTACGGAAAGAGTTCTCTGCCTCATCCACCCACTCATAACTCCCCTCCATAGTGCCGTGAGGTGTCTCCAACAGGACACCACTACGATATTGATAGCTCTCCCCCGGGTTGAGATAAGGCTGTTCCCCCACTACCCCCTCACCGCGCACCTCCTGTACTTTGCCATTATCATCACGAATCAGCCAGTGGCGGCGTAACAGTTGTGCCCCCACTACACCACGATTTTCAATGGTGATGGTGTAGGAAAAACGATACTCCCCCTTTCGTGGATCGGAGTATGGCTCAATATACTCACTAACCACCACAATATGGATTCCACTATTATCATTGTTGTTGATTACAAATTCCATAACCATTAATGATACTTTGTAACGTCCGGGTTATCGTTAAAATTGGCAAAATATTCTGAAGGGCAGCGCCGAAAAACAGCCTACGGTTTTCTAACGACTCATCGATACCACTGGGCAATACGCCGGGGTGAGACACCTCCCCAGTAGGCGAGGCGGAGCCACCACATCAGCAGAATCGTCCGTACCACCCCTCTCTTCTCCCAGCGTCGGCTGGAGGTGATCAATGTCTGCTGCAGGCAGTAGGGGTTAGCGGCCTTTTTTAGCTGTTTACTGAATGCAATATCTTCCATCAACGGAATCTCGGGAAAGCCGCCCACTGCGGAAAACAGATCCTGTTGCAGAAAGATCCCCTGATCCCCTGTCGCCACCCCGCTCCAGCAGGAGCGTCGGTTCATCATCCACTCCACGATCCGCAGTAGTGGCTGGTTTCCGCTCAGTTGCACATTAAACCGTCCCCACCGATAGTGATCCAGTGTCTGCTCCACCCACTGGTCACCCCACTCAGGAACCATACTATCGGCATGGAGGAACCAGAGAATGGTTCCACTGGAGAGGGCGGCCCCACGGTTCATCTGACAACCCCGCCCGCCCCCGGAAACCTCCCAATGGTCGACCAGCGGAGCCGCCAGTTCGCAGGTCTGGTCAACACTGCCCCCATCGACCAGAATGACCTCCACCCCACGCTGACGCATCGCTTGGAGGGGCTGGAGCATCTGTTCAATCCCTGCTGACTCATTCAGTGCAGGAATGATAATTGAGATCAACTCAGTGCACCGCCACAACTGGATCCCTGACCTGCCGTACAGCCATAGCAGTGTCCTGCCACCTGTATCGGAGGCATCTGGAGCTGATCATCCAGCAGATCACTTAACTGTAATGGCTGTTGATTACGGGTCTGTGGCAGTTTCAACATCTGGTTGAAGTCACAATCATAGAGTATCCCCTGCCAATCAACACTGATCAGTGAGCGACACATCACGCTATCGAGGTTCTGGTCGAGATGCGCCTCCTGCAACAGTGACATATAGTCATCAAAGATCCCATTAGAGAGAAGCTGACTGCCGAAACGGTGAATGGGAAGATTGGTGATGGTGAGCAGTCGGTTGAAATGGATATCGAAACGCTCAGCAAGAATCCGTTTGTAATCGGCCTCCAGGGGAACCTGCGGTGGAGGCAGTGAGGCCCCCTGGGGGTTATAGACCAGGTTAAGGATCTTTCCGCTTCCTGGCTCGCCATACCCCAGACGATTGAGCCGCTGCAGTCCGAGAATATTGAGATCAAAAGTCCCTTTACCACGCTGAGAATCCACGTTTTCCTGTAGATAACAGGGCATTGAGGCAACCACTTCCACCTGGTTTCTGGCCAGAAAAGAGGCCAGATCCGACTGATCGGGCTCCTCCAAAATGGCCAGGTTACAGCGATCAATCACCGCCACATTGAGTGCTCTCGCGGCCTCTATCAGTTGACGAAAATAGGGATTCATCTCAGGCGCACCACCGGTCAGGTCGAGCTGCCCGATGGCTCGCTGCTCCAGCACCCGAATGACCCAGCCGATCGTCTCCTCAGCCATCATCTCGGTACGCTTAGGCCCTGCATTGACATGGCAGTGGGTACAACTGAGGTTGCAACGGTAACCGAGATTGACCTGCAAGGTCTGCAGAGGGTCTCGGCTGATCTCAGGAAAGGGGATCTTTTTCAACTGGGGGGCGGTATCTAACATGGTCTATAGCTGCCTTTTATTGTCGCAGTTCGCTAGTCAAAACTATGCACTTTAGTGCAAGGCTTTAGCTGCTACACATTTATGGTAGTGTGGGGCTATGAAGGAGCAGAGACGAACAGGACATTCTGTGACCATATTGATGGTGCACTTGGTATG
>JABHIC010000416.1 GCA_018671205.1 Gammaproteobacteria bacterium | reverse complement strand
TTGAAAAATAGATCACACCCACCACAGCCAATATCATCAATAATGGCTCTAATGGAACCCTGAATCTGGACTGTCCAAGGAATAAGTATGCGGCAGTAAAAATAGAGATGACCTCAACAAGCAAGATCCCATAAGGGACCCACTCCTTTCGTTTAAACAGGTAAAAAACCCCAAAGAGCCCTGCAACTCGGGTTACTACCGCAAAAAAAGTAGTCCCTAGAAAAATAAACAGATAGGGCAGATCCATATTTTTTATCAATGAGACAAATGACTCTACCCCTTTAAACTCAACATTCTGAAAAGCAACAATAATGCCCTTACCCTCAAAACCCAGGTAGTTTCTGATATTACTGGCACCCCCAGAGAGAAATAGACTGGCCCATGAATCAGCAAGGGTTTTCAGGTAATTGAGCAGTGGCTCTCCTTTCATCGCCTGCAATGATGCTCGAGAGAGACTCATACTACAACTCCAGAGTGGCCCTTGCTCCAGACAGGAGAGTTCATCACCCTCACTTTCCAGATAGGCCTTGAATATTTTGTTATGTTCATCCCGTACCCGCTCTTTTGACCACCCATCCCCTTTATGTTTTAGCTGAGCATACTGTGCTTTCAAATAAATTCCTGCGTTAGATGTAAAAAAAGCCTCTCCAAATACCGTATAATTTCTGGCATACCAGGGGGATATCACTAATCCGCCAATGAGCAGCGGGATGAGCAACTTCATCTTCCCTGTTCCTGACCTATAAACTGGAACATGACATACATCTACCCTGGACTTAGCCATAGATGCAAATGCCAAAAATAGTGGCCATATAGCCATCAAGTAAAAACTTACAGGACGTGTAAGTGTCGCTAGCCCCGTCAATACACCCAATAGAATTGCATTTTTTAGTGAAAAATCACTTAAAATTCTAAATGCATATATAACTCCCCCAACAAAGAGAAGAGTAAACAGTGTTTCACTCTGGATGAGATGGGCAGTAATCAGGCTGTTTGGATTAAAAATAACCAGTGCATGCAAAAACAGTCCGTAATCCATTGCGGATGAATTATTCACCCATGAGGCGAATAATTTTCTAGTCAGATAGCCTGTAAAATAGAGCATACCACACTGAGTCGCAACAATGGCCCCGGTAGAATTATCAAGCCCAAAAAGCCAAATAGGTATAGCCAGAAATATAGAGTACAGCGGTGGCCCAAAAGTCAACGGTACCCCACCCTCCCTCAAAAACTGACCACTGTCAATAAAACTTAATGCCGGGATATAATATTGAGTAGCATCTGCACCCTCAATAAAGGTTGCACCAGGGTATGCAAACAGATACAGCAAAAAATTAACAGCGATAAACGCCAGAAATAAAATACGCTCCGATGAACCATCCGCTACTATTTTTCTAATCACGCTGAGCCACCAGTAAATCTCCTTCTGGTGAATAGCATTTCAGTTACAAATTTAATATATTTTGTATTTTCCCTACCCGACCTGATATAGTCATAAAAATTATAAACCACCCTCCATGGTCGAATCAAAAAAGACAAGATATAAAACTCAAGATACATTCGAATCATACTCTTATACAGGTCACCATCCTTTATATTTCCCGCGTAACTCCTGGGTTCGCTTGAATAAAAGCTGATAATATTTTTAACATTATCATACTTATCATCAATTTCACCACTCAACACCAACTGGTTGTAATAAGTGGACCCCGGATACGGAGTAAATTGAGAGACAGTAATATCATCTACTCCCAGCATTGCTAGCCGACGAACCAATCTTAGTGTATCTTTTAGTGTGCTATAACTATCTTCTGGAAATCCAATTACAATAAAGCAGGACAGTGTGATTTTTGATCTATTTAACACCTTAACTGTATTAATAAAATCTTTGTAGTTGATCTTTTTCTTTACAATATTGCGGATATCTTCCGACCCAGATTCAGGTGCTAACCCAATATTTCTGAGGCCCGATTGCTCCAAAAGTGAAATCACTTTGTCTGTCAAAGCCTCTGATCGAGTGCCTGCAGGAAGCTGATACTCTACATTTAATCCGGAGTGGATTAACTCTTCACAAAACCCAATAATTTTATTTTTATTGATTATAAATGTAGAGTCCATAAAGTTAAAAACAGAAACATTGTATTTCTCTTTCATATACCTCATTTCATCTACAATCCCTTTACCGCTCCTCATAATGTATCTTTTTGTCCACATCTCTTTATTGGAACAGAAGGTACACTCATAGGGACAGCCCCTACTACCCAGTATTGGAATTGCCCGGCCTAAATTCACACCCGTCACCTGACCATAGTCAATATACTCACTAATAGACCACTGCTCCCAGTCAGGGTAAGGGAAGTCATCAATCTTTTTTACCCTTTTTCTCTTGCTATTTACAATATGTTTACCCTCAGCATCCAGATAAGAGATCCCTTCGATATTGTGGTAATCCTTATTCAGGGAGTAGCTATCTAATAACTCAACAAATGTCTCCTCACCTTCTCCCAATATGGCAACATCGACCAGGTGATCTCTGAGAACCATATCAGAGGCTGCCGTTGGGTGTTCACCACCAACGACAATTAGCACATCAGGAAATTTTTGGCGTACTGAAGCCACAATCTCTCTTACCAAAAACCAGGAATGTGAAAATAGCGAGGTTAACCCAACAACATCAACACCTTCCGGTATCCTTCCAACTATCTCTTCTGTTTTCAGACCTTGAATCAATAAGTTACTATCATCATTAGATTGGACAACCTGTCCTAAAGCCTCACCACAAGCATCAATTGCGGTATATTCATAGCCATGCTCCTTAATGTAGGCGCCAATATACGCTAACCCTATTGGAGGGCTAGGCGTTTGAATCTGAATACCGGAGGTAAGCTTCAAACCTTGGTGATTTATTAATGCAATTTTCATAAAATAAAAATAGTTACCGACCTTACCATCAAACCAATAGAACAGTAGCAGTAAGCCTGCTACTGTTCCTCAAATATCTTTCAGGGCTATTTCTCCGGTCAACCGGGAATTTCTGGATTAGAGTGACGCAGCGTTAACCAAACAGCCCCACCAGGTAATGCCATTAATAACATAGATAATCCATATAAGATTGAAAGTGCCAGAGCAACCTCCGCTTCAACCCCAACATATCCCAGCCCCATCACAACAATACCTTCACGCACCCCCCAACCAGCAATTGAGATTGGAATGGTTGTCAACAAGGTCGTTAGAGGTATAACCAATAAAATTCCCCACCATGCGATCTCAACACCGAGCCCCATTGATAGCACAATGACCACCAATACGGATAACAGATGAATAATGATGGAAGAGAACATCAATATCAAACCCGGCGACAGTGAAAACAACTGTCGTCTGCCTTCACGCGCTAGAGCAAACAGGCCTCGGATTATGCGCCAGTGTGACAGTCTATCCGGTAGTAGATCCAGGACCAGCATTGCGATTATGGCAGCCACTCCACCTAAAACCACAATTATCATCCCCCACTCAGCTACTGGGTTATCGACCCAATGAAACAGTAGGGGAAGTGTTATGATCACCAGCATAATCAAACCGACCATACCAAAAAAACGATCCAGTAGAACACCAAGCATCGAAGTACCTAGCGTTACTCCATCTTTACAAAGATAATATCCACGCAAGGCATCCCCCCCTATACTCGACGGCAATGTCTGATTAAAAAACAGTCCAATCCAGAGGTAACGTAACGCATGTACAAATGAGAGTTCCACCTTTAACTGTAACAAGACCCTGCGCCACCTCTGCACAGCCAGCAATGACTGCATTACCAATATCAGTAGTGCAGCAAGAAAATATTCCGGGCTTGAATTACGTAAAAACAGCATCGTATTGCTGATCTCTACACGATCCAGAATCCAGGCAATCAACCCCACAGTTACCAGAACCTTGATAAAAATAAGTATTTTTTTATTCAAAACAGTCCTGTATTACTCAACCATAGAGTCCTCATCACTGGTTCCATGCCTGGAACATCAGTACACTCCAGAGTAAATACTGATTATTCCGGCGACCAGACAAGTGCTCCTCCCATGTTGAACGCACCGCAGATACATCAAAAAAACCCTCTTCACGAAGGCGTTTTTCGGAGAGCAGCTCCTCACCCCACTCTCGAAGTGGTGCACGTAACCACTCATGTAGTGGCAGCCCAAAACCTGACTTTGGACGCTCCATCAGAGGTCTCGGTACATAACGGTCAAGGACCTTCCGAAGAATTGATTTTCCGCTGCTATTATGTATCTTCATCTCCAGCGGCAGGCGCAATGAAAACTCTACAATACGGTGATCCAAAAGAGGAATTCGGCTCTCAAGGCTCGTTGACATGGCAGCGCGGTCTACTTTCATCAAAATATCATCCGGGAGGTAGGTCACTGCATCAAGAGCCATCATCTTTTCAGAAAACGTATTCTGACTCTCCCACAACGCTCCTGGGTATTGACGGGCTGCTCGGTTACCCAGGTTACCTAATATGGGCAGTGGATCATCCCATGCACTCACAAGTTTAGAATAGAGGTCATATTCATCCGCTGCCCCCATCAACCTCGCGATTTTGTGTATTTTTTCCCCTGGTTGACGAACAACCAGACGATTTGGAAGCAGGAATTCTACAGCAGACAGCGCAGAATCCCAAGCAGATGGAGAAATTGATTTGACCCCTCCGGAAACTGCAGCCCGCAACCCAGCGGGAATATTCCCAAATTTTCGTAACAACCGGGGTGCCCAGTAGTGGCGATTATACCCCCCAAACAGCTCATCTCCACCATCTCCTGATAAGGATACCGTCACATGACTCCGCGCAAAACGAGAGACTAGTGTTGTCGGAATCTGTGAGGCATCCGCAAAAGGTTCATCGTAGAGTGTTGGTAGCTCTGGAATCACCCCCATCGCATCCCTTGCAGTGATGATCCACTCATGGTGATTTGTTCCCAGTTGAGCCGCAATCCTCTTCGCATCAGAGGATTCATCATACGAGACATCATCATAGCCGATGGTAAAACTCTCTACCGGGCGCTCCGATACCGACTGCATGATCGCAACAATAGAGGAAGAGTCGATCCCTCCCGATAAAAATGCCCCCACTGCCACATCAGCAACGGACTGCTCCTGAACCACCTGTTTGAGAAGCCGATCCAGCTCTTCGACCGCATCGGCCTCGCTACCGGCAAACTGTCTCTCACTACCCGCCTTGGCCACTGTTTGAAATGACCACCATGGCTGGTTGAAAGTCTCACTCCATTCACCAGATCCCCCCTGCCGATACTGGACCAGAACCCCCGGCAGTAATTTTTTTACCCCGGGGTGAATCGTTTGGGGGGCAGGAATATAGTTATAGCGTAGCAACTGAGCCAACGCATCTCGATCAACCCCACCTCTCCACGAAGGATGTTTTCGCAATGCCTTCAGCTCCGAGCCAAACAGGAACACTCGCCTCTTCCCCTCGCCCTGCCAGCCATAGTAGAGTGGCTTCTCTCCCATGCGGTCCCGCACTAATGAGAGCAGGCGCTCTTTTCTGTCATACAAGGCAAAGGCAAACATTCCCGTTGAACGGGTTAGGGCACTTTTCAGCCCCCACGTCTCCACCGCAGAGAGAAAAACCTCGGTATCGGAGTGACCTCGGAACTGCCCCCCTAACCGCTCGAGATCAGAGCGCAGTGAACGGTGGTTGTAGATCTCTCCATTTAAGGCAATAACGTAGCGCCCGGAAGGTGAGACCATCGGCTGATGTCCCTCCGGAGAGAGATCCACAATGGAGAGTCGTCGATGGGCCAGTGCTACAGCGGCAGAGCGGTCAAACCAGACCCCCTCATCATCCGGACCGCGATGAACCATGGTTGAGGACATCGCACGCAGGGTGCCCTTTTCCAGTACCGCATCCCCCAATACACCAACAAATCCACACATAAAAAGCTGCCCTACTCCTGACGTTGATAAAGGTTCAGGTACTTTTCCGAGATCGTATCGATCGAGTAGTAAGTTAACACCCTCTCTCGCGCCCGCTGCCCCAACAGTACCCGTCTCTTTTGCTCCTTCAGCAGCGCTACAATTGCGTCGGCCATCGCACTATCATCGCCAACGGTTACCACCACCCCCGTATCCCCTACAATTTCAGCAGAGTCCCCAACATCGGTCACCACACAGGGTATGGCTGATGCCATCGCCTCTCCAACCACATTGGGGAATCCCTCACCCCAGGCAGAAGGCGAAACCGTCACATCCAGTGAGGCCATGAGCTCTGGAATATCGGATCGTTCTCCCATCAACAGGAGGGAGTCGTCAAGCCCCAGTTGATCAACCTGTTTCATCAATTCGGTTTGATCCCGCGTGACACCACGCCCAACCAATAGAAAGTATATGCTATGTCCACCTCCCCATTGCTCCAACACCCTTCTGGCTGCACGGAGAAGAGTTGCATGATCCTTCATTGGGTGAAAGCGTGAGATGTGCCCCACCAGCAGTGCGTCGGGAGAGAGCCCAAGCGACTTTCTGATTCTCACCCTGGACTGCCCATTCGGCTGAAATCTATCCAGATCAAAACCATTGGGAATCATCACTCTCACCCGTGCAGAATAACCTATGGATTCATGCTGCTGACCACTAAGCGTGGAGTTGTAGATGATTTTTGATGGCAGCCAGGAGAGTCGTGCCCCTAAGCGGATTAGCCATTTTGTCAGTCCTTTCTCATTGCTGAGATCGTACAGTGTCTGGCGAATATTCCAGAATAGTGAGACTCGGTGAAAGGTTCCCCATAAAAAAAAAGCCGCTATCGTAGAGGCCATATTTCCATGATACATCCAGCCCTGAATCACATCAGGTCTGAGCGCTCGTACTCGTCGTAACAGGCGAGCAATCGCTCGCACCCCCGGTCGCTGCCCCTGTTGCAGGTCGAGCGAATAGAGATCAATACCCAATGCCTTTATTGGATCACTGATAGGACCATGCCCCATGAGTGAGATCACAGACAGCTCCTCCTTTTTCAACACCCCCTGCTGCCTTGACCATGCCTCCAGTAGCTTGAACAGCATCATCTCGGCCCCACCAGTATCGAGATCCGTTATAATGTGTATGATCCTCAACTGGATGGGCCTCCTAATTCTCAACCATCGGGTAGGGATTCTCAGTCATTGGGTAGAGTTACTCTACTCTCTGGTAACAACTGCTGCAATTTCTCTCTTAATGAGAGCTTTGCCTTTTCATCACCATGTACCAGCCGAATCTCTTTTGGGGGGTGGCGCATCCGCTTAACGAAGTTGATCAGATTATTCTGGTCTGCATGGGCGCTATAACCGCTAATCGTATGGACTTTTGCATGGATCGTGTAGCGCTTGTTATCGAGTTCTACCCACCCATTTCTACTGCCATATTTCTGGATGGCTCTACCGGGTGTACCTTCTGCCTGATAGCCCACAAAAAGAATATCTGTACGTTTATCTTCAATGAGAGACTTGAGGTAGTTGAGAATTCTGCCCCCGGTACACATACCACTGGCGGCAATAATGATCGTTGGGCGAGCCGTTCTTTTCAGATATTCTACTGTCTGTAGATGGGTACTATGGTCATCTATTGTCCAGAGGTTTTCAAATGCCAGTGGGTGATCCTCTCTATCCATCAATCTGGCAAATTCTTATCTTATCCTGTTCAATCGATCACCCACCGCATTGGGAACATTACTCCTTCCAAAACTTATTCACTACTGCATCCAATCGATATATTTCTGGTAGTAACGATGGCCTTAGCCCATTCGATTGCTTGATAACAGTCTGACCCATTGCAGTGAGAAATTGCTCTTGACCCTCAACCACAGTAACTGCACCACTCACAGCCATTTCAGCCACCTCAGCAATCCCCCCTGATGTGGCGGTAGCAATCACGGGTGTACCACATGCCAAAGACTCCAGGGCAGCATTCGGCATTCCTTCCCAGCGAGAGGGGAGGAGGAAGGCATCCGCTCCGGCAAACCAGGGCCAGGGGTTGTCTGCATAACCATGGAAAACAACACGCCCAGAAAGCCCCAACTCTTTTGAGAGGGCTGTAAGCTCCTGCAGCAGCGGGCCATCCCCCAAGATGCGTAGGCTGGCACTCTGATCCATATAAACAGCAAACCAGCGCAATAGCCGGTCAAACCCTTTTTGGTGGGTTAGCCGGCCTGCAGCGACAAAT
>JABHIC010000415.1 GCA_018671205.1 Gammaproteobacteria bacterium | reverse complement strand
GACATTGCACTTATTATATGAATCTAGGTAATAAGAAGTGATGTGATGGTCAACGTTGATCTTAAAATGCTGGTTAAACGGCTAAACAGGTACTGTACAGGATGTTTGGAAGGTGCTGCCGGGCTCTGTGTGTCTCATGGTGGCTATGAGGTTGGCATAGCGCATCTGCTGCTGAAATTACTGCAAGATCCGTTGGGTGACTTTCAACAGATACTCAACCACTTTGAGATTGACGTGAGCCATGTACAGAAAACGCTCTCCCACAGGGTTGAGGAGGAGGGCAGTGGAAACAGCGGTCGCCCGGTCTTTTCCCCCCAGTTACTGGAGTGGATTCAGGATGGCTGGGTGGTGAGTTCTATTGAGATGGGGTTGGAGGAGATTCGTTCAGCCGCCTTGATTACGGCACTGCTGACCAACCCCTCGCGCTATAATTTCATTACGGTCACGGATACGCTCCGTGCCATTCGAGTGGACGAGTTGCGTCGTGAGTGGTTGACCATAACAGGAAACTCTACAGAAAACGGCCCGGAGCGTGGTGCAATCGTGGCCTCTCCTCTTGCCGGTGAGGGTTCAGCACTGGCCCGTTTTACTGTCAGTTTTACTGAAAAGGCGGCTTGCGGAGAGATTGACCCCGTATTCTGTCGGGATCAGGAGATCCGTCAGATGATCGATATCCTTGGGCGCCGACGCAAAAATAACCCGATTGTTGTGGGGGAGCCAGGGGTAGGAAAGAGCGCAGTCGTTGAGGGGTTAGCACTTAAGGTGGCAGAGGGGGGTGTTCCTGATCTGCTCAAGGGGGTCGATATCATTGCCCTGGATTTGGCTCTTTTACAGGCGGGAGCCAGTATCAAAGGGGAGTTTGAGAATCGCCTTAAATCGGTAATCAATGAGGTGAACTCATCTCCCCGTCCCATTATCCTCTTTATTGACGAGGCTCACACATTGATTGGCGCCGGTGGCATGGCAGGAGGTGGTGATGCCGCCAACCTGCTGAAACCGGCGCTGGCGCGGGGGGAGCTGAGGACGATTGCTGCAACAACCTGGTCAGAATATAAAAAATATTTTGAGAAAGATCCGGCGTTAGCGCGACGCTTTCAGCGGGTCAGGCTCGAAGAGCCCTCCCCGGATGAGGCGGTAACGATTATTCGTGGACTGCGTCATACCTATGAGAAGGCACATGGGGTCTATGTGCGGGATGATGCGGTTGAGGCCGCAGCCCGGCTCTCTGCACGCTATATCTCTGGTCGTCAGTTGCCGGACAAGGCAGTGGATGTGCTGGATACTGCGGCGGCACGGGTCAAGATCAGCCTCTCCTCCAAACCGGATGCCATTGATATGCATGAGCGAACCATCCAGACGCTGAAGCGCGAGCGGAGTGCGATTCAGCGTGATCTGGATCAGGGGGTGAAAGAGGATGAGGGAGCGGTCGGCTTAGTTGAAAAGCGTATCACCGGGATAGAGAGGGAGATTGCAGAGATGACCCGGCGTTGGGAGCAAGAGCGCGCGTTGGCAGAGCGGATTATCCAGCTACGAGCCACGCTTGCGGGGGAGATGGACAATCAGGCAGCGTCAGAAGAGAGGGGTGAGGGAGGAGAGGGAGAAAAAAGGGTCGATAAAGAGGCTCTACGGGGGGAGTTGGAGGCACAGCTCATTGCGCTCAGACAGGCTCAACAGGATGGCCAGCTGCTCCATTATGAGGTATCCCCGGCGGTGGTTGGAAAAGTGATCGCTGACTGGACCGGCATTCCGCTGGGAAAAATGGTCAGAGATGAGGCCCAGTTGGCGCTCCGTTTCTGTGCCGAGATGAACAAGAGGATCAAGGGACAACCCGATGCGATGGATGCCATCGACCAAGGGGTAAGAGCCGCAAAAGCGGGGTTGGGCAACCCGGATGCTCCGATGGGGGTATTCCTTCTGGTGGGGCCGAGTGGTGTAGGTAAAACAGAGTCTGCACTGGGGGTTGCGGACATTCTGTTTGGTGGTGAGCGCTTTATGACAACCATCAATATGTCTGAGTTCCAGGAAAAACAGAGCTTGTCGCGACTGATCGGTTCACCCCCAGGCTATGTGGGATATGGTGAGGGTGGAGTGTTGACAGAGGCTGTTCGACAGCGCCCCTACTCCGTGGTGCTACTGGATGAGGTTGAAAAGGGAGAGCTTGAGGTGATGAATCTCTTCTATCAGGTCTTTGACAAGGGGGTACTCTCTGATGGTGAGGGGCGTCAAATCGATTTTAAAAATACGATTGTTATCCTCACCAGTAATCTTGCCTCCGATATCATCAGCGAAATGTGCAGGGGAGACAAAGCGCCCACTCCAGAGCAGTTGATTGAGGAGATTCGACCGGTTTTGAGCAACCACTTCAAACCGGCTCTGCTGGCCAGAATGAAAATTGTCCCGTTCTACCCGATTCCAGGAGAGGTCATGGGGGAGATTGTGAGTATTAAATTAGGCGAGTTGGGGGATCGGTTACGCAACAGTCAAAAGGTTGATTTTAGCTTCAGTGGTGCGGTCGTAGCGACGATTGCCCAGCGCTGTACCGAGGTGGAGAGTGGCGCAAGAAATGTAGACCAGATCATCAACCACTCCCTGTTGCCACGAATTTCAACGGAATTGTTGGAGAGGATGGTTGGGGAGAAGGCGCCCGTGCGACTGAAGGTAGAGATGGATGAGGGTGGCGACTTTCAGCTACAGTTTAGTTGAGGCTCCCTTGAGTCCGGATAAGGAGTAGTTGTATGCAGAATCTTCCACAGGAGCCGATTCAGGCAATAGAGGAGTTGATTAAGGTCAATACACTCCTCGCCCAGGAGCATGACCTCAATCGGTTGCTGGATCGTATTGTCATGGCGGCCCGAAGTTTGACTGGGGCAGAAACAGGGTGGATCTACCTGTTGGATTCGACCAAACGCAAGCTTCTGCCAGAGGTGTTGCAGAGTGATTTCCCCTTTCCGACCCTTGCCCAGCATGAAGCGGTCTCTCTCTTCATCGAGGATGAACCCAATAATACGGATATCTGCTCTTTTTGTGCCTTCTCGGGAAGGTTGGTTAATCTGCCGGATATCTATCAATATTCCGGCTTTGACTTCAGTGGCACCTACCACTACGACAAAAGAGTAGGCTACCGTACCTGCTCTGTTCTGGCGGTTCCTCTGCGGGATCATCAGGAGACCACCATCGGGGTATTACAGCTGGTGAACAAGCGTGAAGCAGGAGAGGGGGCGATCATCCCCTTTCCCTCGGAGTTGGAGAGTCTGGTGGTTGCGTTTGCCTCTCAGGCGGCGGTTGCGGTCAAAAATGTGCGCCTGATTGAAGAAAACAGGCACCTGATTGCGGTGCTTAACCATGCCAACAAGGCGCTTGATCAAGAGAATGCAGCGCTACGTGAGCGGATGAAAAAAACCGGTTTTGATTCAGCAATCATCGGGGATAGCCCGGCGATGAGGCGGCTCTTCTCCCTGATTGAGAAGGTGGTGGACTCCAGTGTGGCGGTGATGGTGAGGGGAGAGACCGGAACCGGAAAGGAGTTGGTCTCTGCGGCCATTCATAACAAGGGGGTGCGCAGGTCAGGGCCATTCATTGCCCAGAATTGTGCGGCACTGCCAGAGTCACTACTGGAGAGTGAGCTGTTTGGGTATCGGCGGGGGGCTTTCAGCGGTGCCGAACAGGATAAACAGGGGTTGATAGCGGCGGCTAATGGGGGGACGCTCTTTCTGGATGAGGT
>JABHIC010000414.1 GCA_018671205.1 Gammaproteobacteria bacterium | reverse complement strand
CGCAGACAACAGGCTGGAACCGAACTGGCGGATGAGTGCGTGGAGCCCGCTGTTCCCGGGTAGCACGACATCACGCGCGGCCTGGTCTGCATCCACCACCATGACCCCTTTCTGCTCAAATAGCGCTGCGGCACTACTTTTTCCACTGGCAATGCCCCCGGTTAGCCCAATATGGATCAACCGGAGAGCCCCTGGGTGAGAAGTTCATTTAATCGCTCTCCCCAAAAGAGGGAGACCCACCCTCCGATGGCGAGAAAAGGGCCGAAGGGGATGGCGGTGGTGAACAGAGAGGAGGTGTCACGGTTACGACTGCGTTGGATCAGTAACAGAGGGAGTGTGATCAGCAGTGCGCTGACCGAGGCGGTCAGCAGAATTTGTGGAAGCAGTGTCCAGCCACACCAGCCTCCCAGCGCCGCGAGTAGCTTGAAGTCTCCTCGCCCGATCCCCTCACGTCCGCTGATCCAATAGTGGAGATGAAAGAGTGACCAGAGGATCAGGTAGCCCGCAATCGCTCCCCAGAGCGCCTCGGAGGGGAGGGCAAAGAGCGCACTCTGGTTAATAATGAGGCCACTCCAGAGCAGGATCTGGGTCAACAGGTCTGGCAGCAGTCGGTGCTCCAGATCGATAAACAGGAGCGCAAGCAGCAGCCATCCAAACAGCATTGCGGCCATCGCGTGGGGGGTGGGACCCCAATGGAGCGTTGCAGTGATGGCAATGAGGATACTCAGCAGTTCGAGGGTGATGTATCGCCAGCCAATGGGGTGGTGACAAAAGTGACATCGCCCCCGGTTGAAGAGAAAACCAAAAACAGGGAGGTTGTCGATCAGGCGCAGAGGGTGATGGCAGTGGGGACAGAAGGAGTTGGGCAGACTCAGGGTGAGTGTGGTGTCGGCTTCTACTGGCTGGTTGAGGGCCTGCTGGCACTCTCGTTTCCAGCTCGTCTCCATCATCTGCGGGAGCCGATAGACCAGCATTGAGAGAAAGCTACCGGCAATGGCACCGAAGAGGATGGCCAGTAGCAGAAAAAGGTCTGCAGTGATGGGGGTACCCAGGAGAGTCATAGCTGCTGTCCAATCTGGAAAATAGGCTGGTAGAGGGCAATGGCGAGGAGTCCGACAAGCGCACCAATCAGCAGAATCAGCAGGGGCTCAAGCAGGGTGGTGAACTGCTGTAGTCGATGTTCAACCTCTTGTTCGTAGTAGTTGGCCAGCTGCTCCAGCATATGGGGCAGGGCACTGCTCTCCTCTCCGGCCTGAACCATCTGAATGGTAATGGGGGGGAGGAGTGGTTGGGCACGGAGAGCCTGTGAGAGGGTTTTCCCGTGGGAGACCGACTGATGGATCTGTTGAATGGTCTGCTGAAAGAGGGGGCTCTCTACCATCTGCTGCGAGATTTTCAGACCGGTATGGATGGGAATGCCAGACTCCTGAAGTGTGGCCAGGGTTCGGCTGAGGCGGGCAACCATGATTTCGGTCAGGGTCGAGCCGATGAAAGGGAGAGAGAGCAGGAGGCGTTCAACCCCTATGCGAAAAGAGGTGGCCCGGCGAAACAGAAGAGTGAGTGTGGTGACGAAAAGTAGTGTGCCGAGCAGGAGAGTATTGAATTGTGCCTTGATAAACTGGGCAAACTGCAGCACAGAGCGGGTAAGGGGGGGGAGCTCTCCCCCCAGATTGTGGAACAGAAGCTCAAATTGGGGGACGATCTGGAGCAGCAGAAAAGCAGAAATGATCAGGGTGAAGAGCAGTACCCCCAGAGGATAGGTCAGTGCTCTGCTGGCCTGATGAGCTAATGCATGGTTTCGGTCGCGGTGTTCAGCGGCTCGGGTCAGTAGCAGAGAGAGCTGTCCGGCATGTTCGCCAGAGCGGATCAGGTGAATGATAAAGGGGTCAAAGAGGTGAGGTCTGCGAACCAGAGTCTCCGAGAAGGGGGCTCCCTGTTCCAGCTCATGGAGAATCTGCTGGGAGAGGGTACGCAGCGGGGTTTTGGGGAGCCCCTGGATAATCCCCTCTAGCGCACGGGCCAGCGTGAGTCCAGATCCGGTCAGGGTTGCCAGTTGGCGAATAAAGAGGGTGATCTGGGTGGGGCTGAGAGAGGGGCGTAACTCAGGCAGGGCAAGCAGAAAGAGGGGGCGGATCTGCTGTTGGCTCAACTGCTGTCGGGCGCTGTGACGATCCGGTGCATGGAGGGTGCCGCGTCCATGTTTACCATTTAGCAGCAGACCATACCAGTAGAAAGGCCTCAATCCATCTCTCCGCAGAGTTTTTGCATAACTCAGAGTATACTATGTAGCCTATGGATAAGTATGATGAAAAGAGGGAAATGCCGGTCAGGCAGGGGGCCGCGGTGGTGATGGCCTACCGTTTGGCACTGGCTGATGGG
>JABHIC010000413.1 GCA_018671205.1 Gammaproteobacteria bacterium | reverse complement strand
GTAGTGCCTCCGGGTTGAGGTGGTTGAGCCAGCTCCGGGCCTTGATAAAGGTGCCACGGGACTTGGACATCTTCTGCCCGTTGACGGTGAGAAACCCGTGGGCATTGATTGCGGTGGGGGTTCGGTAGCCCGCCCCCTGCAGAATTGCCGGCCAGAACAGGGCATGGAAATAGATAATATCTTTGCCGATGAAGTGGTAGAGCTCAGCCTCGGAGTCACTGCCCCAGAAGGCGTCAAAATCGACCCCCTCCCGGTCACAAAAATTCTTGAAACTCGCCATGTAGCCGATCGGGGCATCGAGCCAGACATAGAAGTATTTGTTGTCGCTATCGGGAATCTCAAAACCGAAGTAGGGGGCATCACGGGAGATATCCCACTCCTGCAGACCCGCCTCAAACCACTCGTCCAGTTTTCTTGCCACCTCACCCTGCAGGTGCCCCTGGTGGGTCCACTGCTTCAGCATCGGCTCGAAATCGGAGAGTTTGAAGAAGTAGTGTTCGGATGCCCGGGTAACGGGGGTCGCCCCGGAGACCGCTGAGACCGCATTTTTCAGTTCAGCGGTCGAGTAGGTGGCTCCACAGGCCTCGCAGTTATCCCCATACTGGTCGTCGGCACCACACTTGGGACAGGTTCCCTTGATGAAGCGGTCAGGGAGGAACATCTCCCGCTCCGGGTCATAGGCCTGTTCGATGGTACGGGTGGTGATGTGTCCCTGCTCGTGCAGACGCAGATAGATACTACGAGCCAGCTCGCGGTTCTCATCTGAGTGGGTGGTGTGATAGTTGTCAAACTCGATCATAAAGTCGGCAAAGTCTGCCTGATGCTCCCTGGCAACCTCACCAATCAGGGCCTCCGGGGTGATCCCCTCATCCTGGGCCCGTAACATGATCGGGGTGCCGTGGGCATCATCCGCGCAGACATAATAGCAGTGGTTGCCCTGCATCTTCTGGAAACGGGCCCAGATATCGGTCTGAATATACTCCACCAGGTGGCCAATATGGATGCTGCCATTGGCATAGGGGAGTGCACTGGTGATGAGGATTTTACGGGGTTCTGATTCAGACATGGGGACTCTTGTGGTTCACTGATTTGTGGTTCTCTGCTCGGCGCACATTCTATCGAATTGAGTGCCAAAATACAGTAATTCATATATGTATGAATCGTTGCATAAGTTCCTTCATAGCGATTCCGGGGCCGTTGATAGCCAGGGATGGCTATCGTCGAGCGCACAGGGATGTTTTACGGCGTGTCCTGGAGTCGCTATGAAGGAATTTATGATGGTCTGTTCAGGGGGGTCTTAATACCCAACAGGAGTTGTCAGGAAATGGGTTCTCCCTTGTGCCGAGAGATGTTAGTATTAGCGCATCTTGTTAAATAACAAATCCTGGAGCTTGATGATGTCAGAGTTGACCCGTGAGGCGGTTGAGACCGCAATTCAAACCTATATTGACCCTTATCTGGATACCGATCTGGTCTCCGCAAAATCTGTCAAGGATGTGCAGATTGAGGGCGGGGCAGTGCGTGTAGAGGTGGTGCTTGGATTCCCTGCCAAGGGGTATGAGGAGAGCCTGAGTGGAAAAATCAGCGAGCGGGTAGCGGCACTTGACGGGGTCTCTGAGGTCACCGTGAATGTCTCCTCAAAGATCGTCTCTCATGCGGTGCAGAAGGGGGTTCAGGCGGTTACGGGTGTCAAAAATATCATTGCGGTCGCCTCTGGCAAGGGAGGGGTGGGTAAATCGACCACCGCAGTCAATCTGGCGCTTGCGCTCTCTGCGGAGGGGGCGAATGTGGGAATACTGGATGCCGATATCTATGGCCCCAGTCAGCCCCGGATGTTGGGTGCGCAGGGGGCCAAACCGGAATCCCCGGATGGCAAACAGCTGAAACCGGTCAACTCCTACCATCTGCAGTCGATGTCCATTGGCTATCTGGTAGAGGAGGATACTCCGATGATCTGGCGGGGGCCGATGGTCACTCAGGCGCTGGAGCAGTTGCTGAAAGAGACGCAGTGGGAGGATGTCGACTATCTGGTGATTGATCTGCCCCCCGGTACCGGGGATACCCAGCTGACGCTGGCACAGAAGATCCCGGTCAGTGGCGCGGTGATTGTCACTACCCCCCAGGATATCGCACTGCTGGATGCGGTTAAGGGGCTGAAGATGTTTGAGAAGGTGGAGGTACCCGTGTTGGGGGTGGTTGAGAATATGAGTATCCATATCTGCTCCAATTGCGGTCATGAGGAGCATATCTTTGCCGAGGGGG
>JABHIC010000412.1 GCA_018671205.1 Gammaproteobacteria bacterium | reverse complement strand
CAGCAAAGACATGGTAGGCCTCATCAACCACCACAAAACCCTCGGCTATCTGCAGTATCTTCTCAATAGCGACACGATCAAAAAGATTTCCGGTCGGGTTGTTGGGGTAGGCCAGAAAAGTGACTACCGGCTGGTGTTGCTCAATCGCCGCAACCATCGCATCAAGATCGAGCTCAAAATCATCGGCCAGCGGTACCCCAACATACTCCAAGCCGGTAAATTGGGCGATCATTTTGTACATCACAAAGGTGGGTTCTGGCGCAAGGATGGTGCGCCCCGGCTGAGCCACACTCATCATCAACAGCTGGATCAGCTCATCCGAGCCATTCCCCAATACCATTCCGGCCCCATCAGGAACCCGCATAACCTGTCTCAACAGCGCACTCAGCTCCCGCGCAGCGGGGTCTGGATAGCGGTTGAGTTCAACGGAAGGGAGTGACTCCAGCCACATCTGCTGTAGTGGTTCCGGCCAGTGGTAGGGGTTCTCCATCGCATCCAGTTTGATCCAGTCGCCTGGAGCGGGGATAGAGTAGGCGGAGAGCGCCTGAATTTCGGGTCGAATCCAATCCTTCATTCTGGACTCCTCATCCAGCCATCCTCGCACTCAGACATCCTTGATACGGAACTCTGCGGACTGTGCATGGGCGGTCAGCCCCTCCCCTCGTGCCAGTATTGAGGCGGTCTTGCCCAGCTCTGAGGCACCCTCCGGGGAGCACATAATCAGACTGGAACGCTTCTGAAAATCATAGACTCCCAACGGTGAGGAGAAACGGGCGGTACGTGAGGTGGGTAAGACATGGTTCGGCCCGGCACAGTAGTCCCCCAGTGCCTCTGCGGTGTAGCGCCCCATAAAGATGGCTCCCGCATGACGAATTTTTGGCAGCAGCGCCGCTGGATCCTCAACCGAGAGCTCCAGATGTTCCGGGGCGATGGCGTTGGTCACCTCCAGTGCCTGCTCCAGGCTCTCGACCTGAATCAGGGCACCACGATCTCTCAGTGCGGTACGGATAATCTCGGCACGTTCCATCCCCTCTAACAGACGGTCAATACTCTGCTCCACTGCATCAAGGAAGGCGGGATCAGGAGAGACCAGAATCGACTGCGCATCCTCGTCATGCTCTGCCTGGGAGGAAAGATCCATCGCTATCCAGTCGGGATCTGTCTGTCCATCACAGACCACCAGGATCTCGGAGGGGCCGGCGATCATATCAATCCCGACAGCCCCAAATACCATCCCCTTGGCGGTCGCCACATAGATATTACCGGGGCCGACAATTTTATCGACCTGTGAAATGGTCTCGGTGCCATAGGCCAATGCCGCTACAGCCTGCGCCCCACCAACAGTAAAGACCGTATCTACACCAGCAATGGCGGCAGCGGCAAGTACCAGCTCATTGACCACCCCATCGGGCGTCGGTACCACCATAATTAACTCTTCGACCCCCGCCACCTTGGCCGGAATCGCATTCATTAGTACGGATGAGGGGTAGGCCGCCTTACCTCCGGGAACATAGAGCCCGACCCGATCCAGCGGGGTAACCTGCTGCCCCAGCACGGTTCCATCGGCCTCGGTGTAGCGCCATGACTCCATTTTTTGGTGATCATGGTAGAGACGTATCCGCTCTGCGGATAGCTCCAGCGCATGACGCTGATCTTGTGGCAGATTGTCCAGCGCCTGTTGGAGCTGCTCCTGTGGCAACGTCAACACCCCCATATCCGCCGCAGAGAGACGGTCAAAACGGTTGGTATATTCGATCAGTGCGGCATCCCCCCGCTGCTGAACCTCATCCAGAATCTCTCGTACGGTCTGCTTGACCTGTTCATTGGAGGCCCCCTCCCACGCCAGCAGATGGTCTAACTCTGCCTGAAAGCCAGCGTCCGCACGATTCAATCTTCTCATAGTGACTATCCTTGACGTTTTTCTACGGCCTTAGCCATACGCTCGATCAATGCCTTGACCTGCTGGCTCTTCATCTTCATTGCGGCCTTATTGACCACCAACCGGGAGCTGATGTGGGCAATCTCCTCCAGTGGCTCCAGCCCATTGGCCTTGAGGGTGTTTCCGGTCTCAACCAGATCAACAATGCGATCCGCCAGACCCACCAGCGGGGCCAGCTCCATCGCACCGTAAAGCTTGATGATCTCCACCTGCTGTCCCAGTGAGACAAAGTAATCCTGTGCTGATTTCACATATTTGGTAGCAATACGCATCCGCCCCTGTGGCTCAGCCGCCCCAACCACACCCGCGGTCATCATCCGGCATTTGGCAATCTGTAGATCGAGTGGTTCATAGAGGTTCTCTCCACCATGCTCCATCAACACATCCTTACCGGCCACTCCAAGATCCGCCACCCCGCGCTCGACAAAGGTGGGAACATCTGTGGCCCGAATCACCACCACCTTCACATGGTCCAGATTGGTATCCAGAATCAGCTTGCGACTGGTAACCGGGTCATCTATCGGGCGAATTCCAGCAGCCTCAAGCAGAGGCAGGGTCTCTTTATAGATGCGCCCCTTTGAGAGCGCTATTGTGAGTGGCTTTTCCATGCCGCTATTGTAACTGATTCAACCCGGGAGACTCTCCCGGAATCCTCAGTGAGACAGTCCCGTTGCTGATTTTTTTGCTCAGTGGCGTGAACTGGACTGGTTACGCAGCTGGTTCGCATGATCCTTCAATATCTTGCCATGCTCCTGTAGCTGTGTCTTGAGCTGCTCAATATCACTGTGTCTCTCTTTCGCCTTTTTCTTGATCTTGGCGGCGATGGTCTCCCCACCACCAGATCCCATCTCCTCTTCATCAAGCCCCTCGATGGCTCTCCTCTTTTTCTCATTGAGGTAGATTGCCGTTGCTGTCGCCGTTGCTGTTGAGACCACGGTCAGCAGTGCAATAGGTAGTAGTGGGATCATCTCGCTCTCCTCTTCGTTGATAATAAACTGTTGCAACCCAATAAACTGTTGCAACCCATTATAGGGTACATCTTATGACGACTCCAACCCTATGGGCACCCCTATGTTTTGGCACAGAGCTGATCCACTCGCTGGAACCCCCGGGGCAACTTCTGTCCACGCCGCCCACGCTCCCCCTGATAGTTAATCAGGTCAGCAGGCTTGATCTTCAGCGTACGTTTACCCGAGGTGACGGTCAGCCCCTGATCGCTCTGCAGCACCGCCACCCCGATCATAAACTCCTCTCGCAGCTCAACCCGCCGTGCGGGAATACTGATCATCTTATTTCCCTTGCCCTTGACCAACTCAGGCAGATCTGCCAGCGGGAAAAGCAGTAACCGCCCCTCATTACTGACTACCGCCACCCACTGTCCGGCACCCTCCGTGAAGGGTAACAGCGGCATCACCTCAGCCCCTTTCGGCAGACGCAAAAAGGCCTTTCCTGCCTTCTTATTTGAGGCAAGGTCCGCCATTGTGGCAACAAAACCGTAGCCTGCATCCGAGGTAATCAGCAGTTTCTGCTTCAGCTCGCCACCCACCACCTCAACAAAGCGGGCACCGGCTGGTGGAGAGAGTCGCCCAGTCAGCGGCTCTCCCTGTCCACGCGCAGAGGGGAGTGTGCTCGCCTGTACCGTATAACTCCGTCCGCTAGAGTCCAGAAAATAGACCGGCTGATTGCTCCGCCCCAGTGCAGCGGCAAGATAGCCATCGCCACTCTTGTAGCTCAACCCTTCTGCATCAACATCATGCCCCTTGGCAGCACGCGCCCACCCCTTCTGGGAGAGCACCACAGTAACCGGCTCAGAGGGAACCAGTGAGGTCGGATCAATAGCCTGTGCTGGTTGACGTAGCACAATGGGGGAGCGCCGCTCATCCCCATACTTCTCCGCATCTGCGGTGATCTCTTTACGAATCAGGGTATGCAGACGACGGGTTGAACCGAGAATCTGCTCCAGCTTCTGCCGCTCTGCATCCAGCGCCTCCTGCTCACCCCGTATCTTCATCTCTTCCAGGCGGGCAAGATGGCGTAATTTGAGGTCTAGAATGGCCTCAGCCTGGGTGTCCGAGAGGTTGAAACGGGCCATCAGCACCGGCTTGGGCTTCTCCTCGTTACGAATAATCGCAATGACCTCATCAATATTGAGGTAGGCAACCAACAGCCCTTCGAGAATATGGAGCCGCTGTAACACCTTGTCCAGTCGATGCTCCAGCCGCCTGCGTACCGTTCTCTCACGGTAGGTGAGCCATTCGCCCAGCAGTTGCCGCAGCCCTTTCACCCCCGGACGACCATCGATGCCAATCATATTGAGGTTGACGCGGTAGGTACGCTCCAGATCGGTGGTGGCGAAGAGGTGAGACATCAACTGCCCGAGATCAACCCGATTGGAGCGCGGCACAATCACCAGACGGGTGGGATTCTCATGGTCCGACTCGTCGCGCAGATCATCCACCATCGGTAATTTTTTGGCTCGCATCTGGTTCGCCACCTGTTCCAGAATCTTGTTACCCGAGACCTGATGAGGGAGTGCCGTCACCACCACATCGCCCCCCTCCCTCTCCCACAACGCTCGCATACGAATAGAGCCGGTTCCCCTGCTATAGATCTCCTGGATCTCCTCTCGCGGGGTAATAATTTCCGCATCCGTTGGGTAGTCCGGCCCCTGCACATGCTCCAGTAGTGCCTCAGTGGTACTTTTGCGATCTTCCAGTAGACGAATCGCGGCCGCCGCCACCTCACGCAAATTATGGGGGGGAATGTCCGTAGCCATCCCCACCGCAATCCCGGAGCCCCCATTGAGCAGGATATTGGGCAGCCGTGCAGGCAGTAGTTGCGGCTCATTTAGGGTGCCATCAAAATTGGGCTGCCACTCGACCGTCCCCATCCCCAGCTCGCTTAGCAGCAGTTCAGAATAGCGCGTGAGACGGGATTCGGTATAACGCATCGCCGCAAACGACTTAGGATCATCGGGTGACCCCCAGTTGCCCTGTCCATCAATCAATGGGTAACGATAGGAGAAGTTCTGTGCCATGAGCACCATCGCCTCATAGGCAGCAGAGTCACCATGCGGGTGGAACTTGCCCAGCACATCACCCACCGTACGGGCCGATTTCTTGTATTTAGCGGTAGCCGATAGCCCCAGCTCTGACATCGCATAGACAATTCGGCGCTGAACCGGCTTCAGCCCATCACCAACATGGGGCAGTGCCCGGTCGAGGATGACGTACATTGAGTAATCCAGATAGGCCTTCTCGGTGAATTCACTCAGTGGAAGGTGCTCCACCCCCTCCATATTAATCTCTGCTATTTCTCTCATTTCCTATTCCAATATTGCTGGGATCACGGATACAGTTTCTGGCAATCTTACCCAGTCGATGGCTGTTGTCTAGCCACCAGAGCAGAACTTGCGTATCCAACAGATACTCGTCCATAGTTTAGCCAGAGTTAACCTTATTGTACAAAAGGGGTGCCAATAACAGAGGGGACTACCCCCTTCAACGACACAAACAGGCGCAAACGCCCAGAAAATCACCATATAGTCACGCTTCAACCTTGTCTTTTTCCGGTTAATCACGCAGAATCCGCCCTCACATTGAGCTATTATTCAATCATCGAAATATGACACTGGTCGCATTTGGAATCAACCACAAGACAGCCCCTGTCGATATCCGTGAGAAGGTCTCTTTCTCACCGGAGCGGATTCCTCATGCCCTCAAGGATCTGATCTCTACCCAAAATTTTGAAGAGGCGGCGATTCTCTCCACCTGTAACCGTACCGAGATCTACTGCGGGATGCGGGACTATAATGAGCATGGGATTGTGGAGTGGCTGAGCGACTTCCATCGCCTGGAGAACGGCAAAGTTCGGCCCTATACCTATATCCACCCGGATCAGGGGGCGGTACGTCATATGTTACGGGTCGCCAGTGGTCTTGACTCTCTGGTACTGGGTGAACCCCAGATCCTCGGTCAGATGAAGACCGCTTTCACTGCGGCCAATGAGGCGGGAACCACCGGCAAGATACTCAACCGTCTATTCCAGCACACCTTTAAATCAGCCAAACAGGTACGCACCGATACCGCCATCGGTAGTAGCCCGGTATCGGTTGCATTTGCCGCAGTCTCACTGGGCAAACAGATCTTCGGTGACCTCAGCGGGAAAACCGTGTTGCTGATTGGTGCGGGTGAGACCATTGAGTTGACCGCTCGCCACCTCCATGAACAGGGAATTGGGCGAATGATTGTTGCCAACCGTACCGTGGAGAAGGCGCATCTGCTCACCGAGGAGTTTGGTGGCTATGCCATTGGCCTCACCGAAATCAGTGACCACCTTGCGGAGGCCGATATTGTGATCTCCTCCACCGCCAGCCCACTACCCATTCTCGGCAAAGGGGCGGTTGAGAGTGCGCTCAAGAGCCGTCGCCACCACCCCATGTTTATGGTTGATATCGCAGTTCCGCGAGATATTGAGGCCGAGGTGGACGATCTTGATGATGTCTACCTCTATACCGTGGATGATCTGCAGGAGGTGATCCAGGAGAACATGAAATCTCGCCAGGATGCGGCAAAACAGGCGGAAGAGATCATCGATACCCAGGTCGTCCACTTTATGGAGTGGATCGAGTCACAGGACTCTGTCTCTACCATCCGTGCATTTCGTGCCCGTGCAGAACGTACCAAGGCAGAGATGCTGGAAAAATCGAGAAGAATGCTCGCTGCTGGTGAGAAGCCTGACCATATTCTGGAGGTGCTGGCCCATCAGCTCACCAACAAACTGATTCATGCCCCCTGTAGTCAACTGAGAGGTGCCACGAATGAACAGCGTAACGCACTGATCGGTGCCACCCGCACCCTGTTTGAGCTCGACAACCATTAGCGTAGCCAAACCGTAGCCGTTGTAGCAAGGAGACTGCCCGGAAACAGGGGTCTCGTCAGACCACCCCCTCCCCGTCCTCTCCCTTACCCTCAAGCTGGAAGGCACAAGTAACCCCATCTATCCCTATGAAACCATCGATTTTCCAAAAATTAGACCATCTGGCCGCCCGCCTCGAGGAGCTGAATGCACTCCTCTCCGACCCGGAGACCATCAGCGATAACAACCGTTTTCGCACCCTCTCTCAGGAGCACGCCCAGATTACGCCGGTGGTATCCACCTATGAGCAGTACCAGCGGGTACAGGAGGATATGGCAACCGCCCGTGAGATGCAGAAAGAGAGCGACCCCGAGATGCGGGAGATGGGCAGCGAGGAGCTCAAGGCCGCACAGCAGCAGGAAGAGATTCTCTCACTGGATATACAGAAATTACTACTACCCAAAGACCCCAAGGATCAAAGTAATATTTTTCTGGAGATCCGCGCCGGAACCGGCGGAGATGAGGCCGCGATCTTTGCCGGAGATCTGTTCCGCATGTACTCACGCTATGCTGAGCAGCGTCGCTGGCAGATGGAGATCATCAGCCAGAATGAGGGGGAGCATGGCGGATACAAAGAGATCATCTCCCGTGTGGTGGGCAGTGGTGCCTTCTCCCGTCTCAAGTTTGAGTCCGGTGCGCACCGGGTTCAGCGGGTGCCGGAGACCGAATCCCAGGGGCGGGTCCACACCTCTGCAGCTACGGTAGCGATCCTTCCTGAGGCGGAGGAGATTGACCACATTGAGATTAATT
>JABHIC010000411.1 GCA_018671205.1 Gammaproteobacteria bacterium | reverse complement strand
GTTTCAGCTTTGGCTGCCGCAATCGCAGCACTCACAGCATCGGCATCGTGACCATCGACATCACGAATAACGTGCCAGCCGTAAGCGTCGAAACGGCCAGCAACATCTTTCTCCATCCAGTCAGAGATATGTCCATCAATAGAGATGTCATTATCATCCCAAAAGGCAACCAGTTTACCCAGCCCCAGCGTTCCAGCCATGGCACAGGACTCATGAGAGAGTCCCTCCATCAGACAGCCATCCCCCATAAAGACGTAGGTATTGTGGTCTACAATATCATGCCCCGGTTTGTTGAACTGTGCCGCCAGGGTACGCTCGGCAATCGCCATACCCACGGCATTGGTGATGCCCTGACCCAGTGGTCCGGTTGTGGTCTCGATACCCTCTGCGTAACCATACTCAGGGTGCCCCGGGGTCTTGGCGTGGAGCTGACGGAAAGCCTTGATGTCGTCCATGCTGAGATCAAACCCGGTCAGGTGTAGCAGAGAGTAGAGCAACATTGAGCCGTGACCATTGGACAGCACAAAGCGGTCACGGTCAGACCAGTTGGCGTTGGTAGGGTTAAATTTCATGTGGCCATTCCACAAGGCCTCTGCAATATCCGCCATACCCATAGGGGCACCCGGATGTCCAGAATTGGCCTTCTGTACCGCATCCATGCTCAATGCACGAATTGCATTGGCCAGCTCTCTTCTTGATGACATTGTTGACTTCTCCCTTCTTCTGCAGGAAATTAAAATCCGATACAGGCACTAGAACAGCCTGTTTCAGACAATATTAAAAAAACCTAAACTTATATGTATTGAACCACACATTTTCACTCAGTCGAAGCGCCGGATCAACCAATGTAAACAACATGGGTATACAGAGTTTTGGATTACCCCATTAACAAAAGCAACCCCATTACCCATTAATTACAAAAAAAACAATACGTTATAGATTTACCACAAATAAAGGTACCCTCAATTACTTTATCTCCTGCATCTTTTTATACATCTCTTGAACCAGATCAGGAACCGGTTCGAGGTTTTGATGATCGATTGCATCACAAATCTCTTTTCCCAGACGGGTCAACTCAGGAAACCCAAAGGTTGTTCCACTCCCTTTCACGGTATGAGCCGTTGTCCGAACCCCCGCCCAATCCTGCTTTGAGTAGGCCGCCAGCAACGCCTCTCGCTGCACCGCTGTACGTTCCACAAAAAGCTGTAGCAGCTCATCATCCACAAAATCACTAACCACAGCATCATCTTCAACCGCCCCCCCCTCACTCTCCAGCGGCTCCAGATAGCGCCCCAATACAGACATCAGAGCCTCACGATCAATCGGTTTAGAGAGAAACTCCGAACAGCCCGCCTGCTCAAATTGGGTGCGGTGTTGCTCCATTACATTGGCTGTCAGTGCAACAATCGGTGTATCACACCCAACCTGCCGCAGCAGGCCTGTCGCCTCGATGCCATCCATCTCCGGCATCTGCATATCCATCAGGATCAGGTCATAGGGCTCTGCCAGTGCCAGTGCCACCGCCTCATTACCATTATTCGCGACCGCCACCTCGGCCCCAACCCTCTCTAATAACCGCCTCACCAGTATCTGCAGCTCTTCCGTATCCTCGGCCACCAATACCTTCCCTCTGAAGTGGCTGGCCATTAGCTGAGCCACTTCACTCTCGTGCTCAGCCGCTTTGGTTTTGCTCTGGGTGCAGGGTACAAAGACCTCAAATTTACTCCCCTGCCACTCAATGCTCTCTACCGAGATCTCTCCTCCCATCAACCCAAGCAGTGATCTGGAGATATGGAGACCCAGCCCGGTTCCACCAAAGCGACGAGAAATCGACTGATCGGCCTGTTCAAACGGCTGAAAGAGGCACTCCAAAATCTCTGCTGACATCCCGACACCACTATCCTCAACCGAGAAGTGAATACCCTGATCTACCCATACCTCAAGTGTAACCCCCCCCTTCTCGGTAAATTTGAATGCATTACTCAACAGGTTGAGCATCACCTGGCCCAGCCGCCGCCCATCTCCAACAAACTGGTACTCAAAAAAAGGCTCTTTCTTGATACGAAACTGGAGTTCTGAATTTTGTGCCTGGCTGGAAAAGGTCTGCTCGATCTCATTGATCAATACATTCAGATCAAAATCGCTCCACTCCAGCTCGAACTTACCCGCCTCAATCTTGGAAAGATCGAGAATATCATTGACCAGTGCCAGCAGTCCCCGACCAGAGATCTCAATTGAGCTCATTAACTGCTTCTGCTCATCGCTCAACAGGGTATCAATCATGATCTCACTATTGCCAATAATTGAGGTCAGGGGTGTGCGCAACTCATGGCTCATTGAGGCAAGAAAGTCATCCTTGGCCTTGCTGGCGGCCTCTGCCTGCTCCAGCGCAACCTCCAGAGCCTTGGACTGACTCCACTGCGTGGCCAGGGAGAGCGTCAACTGCAATAGCTCATTCGCATCAACCGGCCTGGAGAGAAACTCGAAGTTAACCCCGATCTTCTTACGAATCTCCGTCAGGCTAAAGTCCATATAGGCGGTAATCAGAATAATACGTACATCCGGGTCCACTTCCCGAATATGCTCTGCCGTCTCCAACCCATCCCATCCCGCAGGCATCCGCATATCAAGATAGATCACCGCATAGGGGTTTTCTGCCGCCTGGGCATCTTTGATTTTCTCTAGCCCCTCCTCTCCACTCATTGCATGGTCGAGGGAAAACTGTGAATAACCGCTGTCAGACTCCTGCTCTTCACCCAGGTCCCCCAGCAGATCACTCAGATCATCCAGCGCGCTGTCGAACTGATTCTCAAAAAAGGCCTGAAAGGTCTCATGCACCGCTATCTCATCATCAATAGCAAGAATGGCCCACTGTGGCTCCTGCCCCCCCTTCAACTGACTCATCATCCCCTCTCCACGGTCACTCTTTCCACTTGATCGAGCAACCCATGCTCGGAATCTGCATCTGCGGCCCCCTGCCGCTCCTGACCACCTCCCGCATCGCCTCAAAGAGATCTCTGTGTACCCCTTCTGCTGCTGCCTCTTTCCGGCTCTCATCCAGCCGCCCCCGATACTGCAGTCTCAATTCAGCGTTATAGCCAAAAAAATCGGGGGTACAGATGGCACCAAAGGCCTTCGCAACCGCCTGACTCTCATCCAGTAGATAAGGGAACGGAAAATCGTACTGTTCAGCGATTTTTCTCATATTTTCTGGAGAGTCCTCTTCATATTGAGTGGGATCATTCGACATAATCGCCACACTATGGAGCCCGATCGCCTTCAGTTCACGGGTGTCTCTCACCAGACGTTCGCGTATCGCCTTCACATAGGGGCAGTGGTTGCAGATAAACATCACCAACAGACCTTTTTCACCACGCAAGGTTGCAGGGGACCAAGTCTCTCCATAGACATCCGCCAGCTCAAATGTCGGCATTGCTGCATCAAAATCACAAACCGGGGTCTCTAGCCTAACCATAGATACCAATCCCTCAAATTATGCCTGATTACAAGGGCTAAGCTACAGCCTCCCTCTCCTGTCTCATCATTCTACATAAAAAACTTGACAATAAACTCCATTTTATATAAAAATCCTCATAGCGCTGATTTGAGCTCAGCTTGCGAGCGCTATATAAATACGGCTAAAGCGATGCAGGCTTTGAATTCAAAAACCCGCTCGCCAATGGTTGAGCGGGTTTTTTTATACAAAATGGAGTAGAACCGTCGCTATGAGTAACGAAACACTTTTTACCTCTGAGTCCGTCTCAGAGGGACACCCTGACAAGATGGCCGACCAGATCTCGGATGCAATCCTTGATGCCCTGTTGAAAGAGGACATACACTCCCGTGTTGCCTGCGAGACCCTGGTCAAGACCGGCATGGTTGTTCTGGCCGGAGAGATCACCACCAATGGCTGGGTCGATACCGAGGCTGTGGTACGTAAGGTGGTCTGCGATATCGGCTATGACTCTGCCGAGGTTGGCTTTGATGGACAAACCTGTGCCGTCATCTCGGCCATTGGCAAACAGTCCTCCGATATTGCAATGGGTGTTGATGAGTCCGCAGAACACGAGCAGGGTGCCGGTGACCAGGGGATGATGTTTGGTTACGCATCCAACGAGACCGATGTGCTGATGCCCGCTCCCATCACCTATTCGCACCGTTTGGTAGAGCGCCAGGCCCAACTTCGTAAGAGTGGCTCTCTACCCTGGCTACGCCCCGATGCGAAGAGTCAGGTCACCTTCCGCTACCGCGATGGCAAACCCGTCGGAATCAGTGCCGTAGTACTCTCTACCCAGCATGACCCGGATATCTCCTACGCTGACCTTCAGGATGCCGTTCTGGAAGAGATTATCCGCCCGGTTTTGCCTGCTGAGTGGCTGGATAACAACACGCAGTACCATATCAACCCAACCGGCCAATTTATCATTGGTGGCCCGGTGGGGGACTGTGGATTAACCGGACGCAAGATCATCGTCGATACCTATGGCGGCATGGCTCGTCACGGTGGTGGCGCCTTCTCGGGCAAAGACCCCTCAAAAGTCGACCGTTCCGCCGCCTATGCGGGCCGTTATGTCGCCAAAAATATTGTTGCGGCCGGACTGGCTGAACGCTGTGAGATCCAGATCTCCTACGCCATTGGGGTGGCTGAACCCACCTCCATCACGGTGGAGACTTTCGGTACCGGGGTGATTGAGGATAGCAAGATCGAGACACTGGTCAGTGAAATCTTCAACCTGAGACCCCTCGGTATCATTGAAATGCTCGATCTATTACGCCCGATCTACCAGAAGAGCGCTGCCTACGGCCACTTCGGTCGTACGGAGGATACATTCAGCTGGGAGCATACCGACAAGGCAGATGAGCTGCGTAACGCTGCGGGCCTATAAAAGCCCAGCTACAACAATATTAAGTTAAGACAAAGATTACGGAGACAAAATTAAATGAGTACACCCGAAACCACTGACAACTACATTATTGCTGACTTGACTCTTAAGGACTGGGGGCATAAAGAGCTGCGTATCGCCGAGGTTGAAATGCCGGGGCTGATGGCACTACGGGCAAAATACGGTGAGGAAAAACCACTGAAGGGGGCACGTATCGCGGGCTCCCTCCACATGACCATCCAGACCGGCGCACTAATTGAGACCCTAATCGAACTGGGCGCTGAGGTACGTTGGGCCTCCTGCAACATCTACTCCACCCAGGATCATGCGGCCGCTGCGATTGCCGATCAGGGCATTCCGGTTTTTGCCTATAAGGGAGAGAGCCTGGAGGATTACTGGCAGTACACTCATAAGATTATGGAGTGGTCCGATGGGGGTTCGCCCAATATGATTCTGGATGATGGCGGAGATGCCACTCTGCTTCTGATCCTCGGCACAAAGGCAGAGAGTGATCTCTCGGTACTGGATAACCCAACCAGTGAAGAGGAGGAGGTGCTCTACGCCACCATCAAGGCAAAGCTACTGGAGTCTCCCCACTGGTACTCCAAGGCACTGAAGAGCATTCAAGGCGTTACCGAAGAGACCACCACAGGCGTCCACCGCCTCTATCAAATGGAGAAGAGTGGCGATCTACCCTTCCCTGCGATCAATGTAAACGACTCGGTCACGAAATCCAAGTTTGACAACCTCTACGGTTGCCGCGAATCACTGGTTGATGGCATCAAACGCGCCACTGATGTGATGATTGCCGGCAAGATTTCGGTCGTCCTCGGTTATGGCGATGTGGGCAAGGGCTGTGCGCAGTCCCTGCGCGGCCTGGGTGCTACCGTCTGGGTTACGGAGATTGACCCCATCTGCGCACTGCAAGCCGCGATGGAGGGGTACCGTGTGGTAACGATGGATGATGCCGCCTCACAGGGGGATATCTTTGTCACCGCAACAGGTAACTTCAATGTCATCACCCATGACCACATGGTGCAGATGAAACATGAAACCATCGTCTGTAATATCGGTCACTTTGACAATGAGATCGATGTTGCCAACATGAAACAATATGAGTGGGATAACATTAAGCCTCAGGTTGATCATATCACCCTGCCTAGTGGCAACAAGATTATTCTGCTGGCTGAGGGTCGTCTGGTCAATCTGGGTTGTGCCACGGGGCATCCCAGCTTCGTCATGTCTAACTCATTCACCAACCAGACGCTGGCACAGATCGCACTCTTCAACCAGACCGGTGAGTATCAGAACAAGGTCTACACCCTGCCGAAGAAGCTGGATGAGGAGGTGGCTCGCCACCACCTGCAGAAGATCGGTGCCAACCTCACCACACTGAGCCAACAGCAGGCAGACTACATCAGCGTTGCGGTAGATGGCCCCTACAAGCCAGACCACTATCGCTACTGAGTCGCTACTGCAAATACTAAAATTGCATCCGTAATGGCCGTTGCACGGGCTCGTGTAACGGCCATATATAAATAGTTTCATAAGTTCCTTCATAGCGATTCCGGGGCCGTTGATAGCCAGGGATGGCTATCGTCGAGCGCAGTTGGATGTTTTGCAGCGTATCCGAGAAACGTTATGAAGGGATTTATGAGATGCTTAAGGATCTACCCACTATGAACGATACCGCTATACAATTTAGCCTTGAGTTTTTCCCTCCCAAAACTGAAGCGGGAAAAGAGAAGCTTCAGGCCACAGAGAAAACACTCTTTGATGCGCTACAACCCGCCTATGCCTCTGTCACTTTTGGTGCTGGTGGTAGCACCCAGAAGGGGACCCGCGAGACGGTACTGGATATCCACAAGCAGGGGGTTGATGCGGCCCCCCACCTCTCCTGTGTTGGTGCAACCCGCGACAGTATTGCTGAGATTCTAGGCGGCTATCAACAGGCCGGAATCCGGCGTATCGTCGCCTTACGGGGCGATATGCCCTCTGGAATGGGTGACTCTGGTGATTTCCGCTACGCCAATGAGCTGGTTGAATTTATCCGCCAACAGACAGGAGATCACTTCCATATTGAGGTGGCTGCCTATCCGGAATTTCACCCCCAGGCCCCCGATGCATTCACTGACCTGAAAAATTTCAAACGAAAAGTAGAGGCGGGTGCCAACAGTGCCATTACCCAATATTTTTACAACATTGATGCCTATCTGCGCTTCAATGAGGAGTGTGCAATGATGGGGCTCGACCTTCCCATTGTCCCCGGCATCATGCCCATTACCAACTACACCAACCTCTCCCGTTTTTCCGAGATGTGTGGCGCTGAAATTCCACGCTGGATTCGTGAGCGACTGATCGCCTTCCGTGACGATACAGATTCACTCAAGAGCTTTGGCCTGGAGGTGACCACTCGCCTCTGCCAGGACCTATTGAGTGCCGGAGCACCTGGCCTTCACTTCTACACCATGAACCAGTCTCTCCCTACCCTACAAATTTTCAACCACCTGGATCTAAAGGCAGAGGAATAGATGGGAAAACTTTTTCAGACATTGGAAGAGCGCCACATTGAGTTCATCCGGCAACAACCCCTCTTCTTCGTGGCTACCGCCCCCAAAGAGGGACGTATCAACCTCTCCCCAAAAGGGCTTGATGCGCTTCGGGTTATCGATGATCAGCACATTCTCTGGCTCAATCTGACGGGAAGCGGCAACGAGACCGCTGCTCACCTGCTGGAAGATTCCAGAATGACCCTGATGTTCTGCTCTTTTGGAGAGAAACCACTCATTCTTCGAACCTATGGGAGGGCAACCGCGCTCCATCCTGACGACGACGCATGGAGTGACCTCTCCCCCCATTTTGCAGAAAACATCGGTGCCCGCCAGATCATCAGCCTCACCATTGAGCTGATCCATACCTCTTGCGGCTTTGGGGTTCCCAGGATGACATTCGATGGCCACCGTGAACTGCTCGACCAGTGGATTGAGAAGAAGGGAGAGCAGGGGATTCGGGACTACTGGGAAGAGAAAAACCGGATCAGCCTCGACGGAAACCCTACCCGGTAAAAGGTGACAGGCATAAAAATGCCGATCTGAACGGGGGGGTCCAGACCGGCGGCGACAGGTCTTTTAATTGGGGGAAAAAGAGCCTATCTACTTGAGCCTTCGCGATATCACTGTCTGAGGAGGAGGGTAGACTGTGTGATATCAGCTCAAGCCAGTATTATAATTCTATAACATAGACAAACGCAACCATTTTTTATCTTTTTTTACCTCCCCCGATAAAAAGAGGTTGCGAGAAGGGAGGGTCACAGGAGCCGAAACGACTCAATCCCGCCCACCCCATTAAACCCGAGACGCACCCGCCCCCAACGCTCCGCCCGCTCTTCACAACAGGCACTGGTAAAGATCTCCTCAAAACTGAGCTCGACAGTAACCCCCTCGCTGTCCTCATCCACAATCTGATATTGCAACGTACTGTTATCAATCCAGCCATTATATTCCGTCATCTGAGACAGCTCACGACACGACTTCAGATAGGCCGCAACCACATCACTCCAGTCAGACACCATCTTGCACCCCTCTTTTTCTATAAAAAATCGATTATAATCGGATTACTTATGGCTTCTCCAAGAATATTCAGTGTCGCCCCACTGACCGCCCACTCCACCATCGAGCTGGATGAGTCCGCACAGCGCCATGTCCGCCAGGTATTGCGCCTGAAAAATGGTCACTCAATCACCCTATTTGATGGAAATGGCGGTGAATTCAGTGCGCTGATTGAGCAGGTAACACGGCGTACGGTCTCTGTTTCCATCCTGCAACAACACCACTCGGAGCGAGAGAGCCCGCTCTCCATCCACCTGCTGCAGGGGATCTCCAAGGGAGAACGGATGGACTTTGCGATCCAAAAAGCGGTCGAAACCGGGGCTACCGCTATCACTCCACTCTTTTGTGAACGGAGCGTGGTAAAACTGGAGCCTAAGCGACTGCAGAAACGCCACAGTCACTGGAGGGGGGTAATGATCTCTGCCTGTGAGCAATGTGGCAGAAACCAGGTTCCAACCCTTCACCCCCCTACCAAGCTACAGCAGCAGCTCTCTCACTACCCCACGGAGAGCCACCATACGGGTTTTGTCCTCGACCCCACTGCTGAACTACGCTGCAGTGACTTTCCTACCCCAGACCATAACCTGGCGCTACTGGTTGGCCCAGAGGGGGGGCTGACAACCGATGAGATCGAACGTGCTGAACAACATGGGTTCCGGCGTGTCCATCTTGGCCCGCGCATTCTCCGCACAGAGACCGCTACCGTGGTGGCAATCACTACACTACAAACCCTCTGGGGAGACCTATAAAGGCGTCATACCAACTATGGAATCAAATCGTACTCCCGTCCCACATCTCACCACTGCACTGACCGGCCCACTTCATGAGATCGAGAGCCACCTTCTAGACCAACAGCCACAGATCGAAAGCTGGCTGAGAAGTGAGTGGCGCAAAACGCCCGCTCCGTTCTACACCTCGGTTGACCTGCGTAATGCTGGTTTTAAATTGGCCCCTGTAGACACCAACCTCTTTCCCGCCGGCTTCAATAACCTCAATCCCGCCTTCTTCCCGCTCTCGGTACAGGCGATCCAGAATGCGGTTGATCGCATCTGTCCCACTGCCTGCAACATACTGATTATTCCTGAAAACCACACCAGAAATCTCTTTTATCTAGAGAGCCTTGCCACCCTACAACGTATTCTGCAACATGCCGGATTTCATGTCCGGATCGGCTCTCTGATCAAGGGCCTGAAGAGTCCTGAGACCCTCACGCTCCCCTCCGGTGCGACCGTGACCCTGGAGCCGATCGAGAGAGAGGGAGACAACCTTCTGCTTACTGAAACCACAACAGGCAACCGCTTTATCCCCTGTGTGGTACTGATCAACAATGACCTCTCCGAGGGAGCCCCTGAGCTACTCAAAGGGGTGGAGCAGACCATCACCCCACCCCTGTTACTGGGGTGGGAGAAGCGCAGAAAGTCGGACCACTTCCAACACTACAGCCAGATCGCCAATGAGTTTTCACAGCAGTTACAGATCGACCCCTGGCTGATT
>JABHIC010000410.1 GCA_018671205.1 Gammaproteobacteria bacterium | reverse complement strand
CCCTGGTGTTGATTATCGGAATGTTTGACTTTCTCGGTATTGTCCAGGCAGCCACAACAGACCCGAAATGGTTGGGTACTGCAGTGGAAGGGTATGTGTTCTGTGCAGCGGTCTACTGGCTCTTCTGCTTCAGCATGTCACGATACAGTTTACGGGTGGAGAGAAAGCTCGACAGGGGGCACTAAGATGGAAAGAGGGAAAACTTCCAAAAATACCCTAACATTGGATGCGTAGAGAGGTTACCAAGATGGCGACAAAGATGATTGAAATGAGAGGGGTTAACAAGTGGTTTGATGATTTTCATGTACTGAAAGATATCGATCTCACGGTTACAAAAGGAGAGCGCTTTGTGATCTGTGGCCCCTCCGGTTCTGGTAAATCGACCATGATTCGCTGTATTAATCGGTTGGAGGAGCACCAGAAAGGGCAGATTATTGTTGATGGTATTGAGCTGACCGATGACCTCAAGAACATTGAGGGGGTGCGCCGTGAGGTTGGGATGATATTCCAGCACTTTAACCTTTTCCCTCACCTGACCATTCTGGAAAATGTAATGTTGGCACCCACTTGGGTACGCAAATTACCGCGCAGAGAGGCGCATGAGAAGGCGATGTACTATCTTGATCGGGTAAAAATTTCCGACCAGGCACTCAAGTTCCCTGGACAACTTTCTGGTGGGCAGCAGCAGCGGGTAGCCATTGCCCGTGGTCTCTGTATGGAGCCAAAGATCATGCTGTTTGACGAGCCCACCTCGGCACTCGACCCGGAGATGATTAAAGAGGTGCTTGATGTGATGACAGAGTTGGCAGAAGAGGGGATGACCATGATCTGCGTCACACATGAGATGGGGTTTGCCAAGACTGTGGCGGACTGTATGATCTTTATGGATCAGGGAAAAATTGTAGAGTGTTCACCCCCCAATGAATTTTTTGAAAGCCCAAAGAGTGAGCGTACACAGCAGTTTCTCGGGCAGATTTTGTAGGATTTTAGGTTTAACCTAGGTTTAAGTAGGCTCCAATTTGGCATAACCGGCAACCAACCACTTGGTGCCCGCCTCGGGAAAGTGAATCTGAATTCGGGCCTGGGGACCACTCCCCTCCAGCATCAGTACCGTACCCTCACCAAATTTGGCATGGCGTACCTGCTGTCCCGGTTGGAGTCCGGTACCGGAATCCTCCAGAATAGAGGATCGATGATTCTGGGTATAGCTGGAGGAGCGCTGGTTAACCGGGCGCGAGATAGTGGAGCGAATCCGCACCTCCTGTAGCAACTCGACAGGGATCTCTTTGATAAAGCGGGAGACCCGTGGATAGCTCTCCTTGCCATAGAGTCGTCGACTCTCGGCATGGCTCAGTGTGAGCTTCTGACGTGCACGGGTAATACCGACATAGCAGAGGCGGCGCTCCTCCTCCAGCTGCTCAGAGTCTTCGGATGAGCGGCTGTGTGGAAAGAGCCCCTCCTCCAAACCGCTCAAAAATACCTGATGAAACTCCAGACCCTTGGCACTATGCAGCGTCATTAACTGCACACAATCCTCCCACTCATCACCCTGAGTATCACCAGACTCTAGCGCAGCCTGGGCGAGAAACTCATCTAGCAGGTTAAGTGATTCATCTTCCGGTGAAAATTGACCCGCAGCGGTAACCAACTCTTCCAAGTTCTCAATCCGTGTCAGCCCCTTCTCACTACGATTTTTTTTGTGATGGTCAATCAATGAACTGTTTTTGAGCACGATTTCAACCTGTTCATTCAATGCCTTATCTTTCCCATCATGACTCATCTGCTCGATTAACTGAAGGAAGTTGCGCAGCGCATTGCGGGCACGAGCAGCCAGCTGATCCCCCTCAGTCTGCGCTAGAGCGGCCCGCCATAGGGAGATCCCCGCGCCTTGGGCATATTCACGAACCAACATCACCGTACGCTCACCAATGCCACGGGTAGGGGTATTGACCACCCGTTCAAAGGCCGCATCATCATGGCGGTGAGCCATCAGTCGCAGATAAGAGAGCGCATCCTTGATCTCCGCGCGCTCAAAAAAGCGTAGCCCACCGTAGATACGATAGGGAATACTGGCGCTTAGCAGAGCCTCCTCCAGCACACGGGATTGAGCGTTAGATCGATAGAGAATTGCACTCTCATCTCGTCGCCCCCCCTTGTCAACCCAGAACTGAATCTGTTCCGCAATAAAGCGAGCCTCGTCGAGGTCATTGTAGGCAGAGTAGAGCTGGATAGGTACTCCATCATTATCTTCTGTCCACAGCTCCTTACCCAGGCGTCCGGGATTATTGTCGATTAACGCATTGGCAGCATTTAGAATATTGCCGCTTGAGCGATAGTTCTGCTCCAGACGCAGAGTCTCCACCAGGGGAAATTCACGGGTGAAGCTGCGAATATTTTCGACCTGAGCCCCTCTCCATCCATAGACCGATTGATCATCGTCACCAACCACAAAGATACTACCGTTATCCCCGGTCAACAGACGTAGCCAGGCATACTGAATGGTATTGGTATCCTGAAACTCATCGACCAAAAGATGACTAAAGCGGTTACGATAGTGGTTCAGCAGTTCAGGGTTATTGAGCCACATCTCATGGGCACGTAAAAGTAGCTCGGCAAAATCGACCATACCACCACGTTGGCAGGCCGCCTCGTAGGCCGTATAGAGCTGAACCATCTGGCTCAACCAGAAGTCACCTGCGGTATCAATTTGTTGAGGGCGAAACCCCTTATCTTTCTGTTCATTGATAAACCAGGTGGCCTGACGTGGTGGCCAGCGCTCCTCATCAAGATTCATCTCTTTAAGGAGGCGACGCACCAGGCGCAGCTGATCCTCACTATCGAGAATCTGAAAATTCTGTGGCAGGTTGGCCTCCTGCCAGTGGTTGCGTAGCAGACGGTGAGCCAGACCGTGGAAAGTGCCAATCCAGAGTGTGCCGCTTGGCATGTCGAGCAGCTGTTCAACACGCCCCTTCATCTCCCGAGCCGCCTTATTGGTAAAGGTGACAGCCAGGATCGACCAGGGAGAGATCTTTTCTGCACGGATAAGCCAGGCGATGCGGTGAACCAATACACGAGTTTTTCCACTACCGGCTCCGGCGAGTACCAGCGTGTTTCTGGATTCTGTGGTGACCGCCTGGCGTTGTGCCTCATTAAGCGGGCCGATGATATCAGTGATCTCTTCCATGGGGATTTTAGTAGCAGTGTTGAGGTTTTCAGGGGGGCTACAAATAATACTGTAAAACATTTTTGTTTGCTCGATGATAGCCACCATCCAGCAGTGTTGCCCCGAAAATGGTTACCGATGAGGGGGGGTGTAGGCGAGTGCCCAGATCTGAATCGTTTCTGCCCCCTGCTGTTTCAGTGCATGGGCTACCATCTCCATGGTGGTTCCAGTGGTGATGACATCATCAAAGATAGCAATATGGGCCCCCTCCAGAGGGGCATGAACGGTAAAGGCACCCTTCAGGTTCTCTTTTCGATGAGCCGCATTCAGCCTGCTCTGTGCCGGTGTGGCTCGGCTGCGTTCACAGCTATGGCGGTTGAGAGGGATACCCAGAGATTTTGCAGGGCCGCGAATAATCTCTAGGGCCTGATTAAAACCCCGTTCACGGAGCCGCCTGTTGTGTAATGGGATGGGGAGAATTTGGTCCGGTCTATCAATATTCTGCTGTTGCAGGTGCTCCAGCATTAACCTCCCAAAGAGTCGGGCGAGGTGGAGTTTGTGGCCAAACTTGAGTTGGTGGATCAACGGCGCGAGTGGCGTTTTGTAGTGGTAAGGGACCACTACACGGTCCCACGCCTTATGCTGTTGCAGCGCCAGGGGAACAGAGAGCATATTGGGTAGCGACGCTCTACAGTGTCGGCAGAGCGGTAACTCCCCCTCTACGGGCTGGTTACAGAGGGCACATGGCTCAGAGGGAAGCAGCAGTTGAAGTTTCTGGTAAACTTTTTTCAGCATGGTTGGTTGACAGAAAGATAAGGCCGGGTACGATGGCCTCCATTCTAACCGATTGAGCGTAAATTCATGCGTGTTACCCCGGAACTGCGTAGTAACTGGAGACAGGAAGAGGTTGAGGCACTGTTTGAGCGCCCCTTTAACGACCTGCTATTTGAGGCACAGACTCTCCATCGTCACACCTTTGATCCCAATAAGGTGCAGGTGAGCACATTGATGAGTATCAAGACGGGTGGCTGCTCAGAGGATTGTAAATACTGTTCTCAGAGTGCACGTAATGAGACAGAGTTAGAGCGGGAAAAATTGGCTGAGGTGAGTACCGTGCTGGCGGCAGCGCGTGAGGCGAAGCGCTCCGGCTCCTCCCGTTTCTGTATGGGAGCCGCCTGGAGAAACCCCAAGGGTAAGGATATGGAGCGTCTGCTGACGATGGTGAGCGGGGTAAAGGCACTGGGGATGGAGAGCTGTATGACGCTGGGGATGCT
>JABHIC010000409.1 GCA_018671205.1 Gammaproteobacteria bacterium | reverse complement strand
TGGTGCTCCATAGCAACCATCCCAACGAACTGGACCATGCCGTAGAGGAGGCATTGAACCCGCTTAGAGGGGGAAAGATTATCCTGCTGAACCAGAGTGTACTGCTCAGACAGGTGAATGACCGCATCGATACACTTGAGCAACTCAGTCAGCGGCTGTTTGCACTGGGGGTTCTCCCCTACTACCTCCATCAACTGGATCATGTCCAGGGAGGACACCACTTTGAGGTTCAGAAAGAGCGCGCCATACGGCTCATTGAGGGGCTTAGAGAACGACTCCCCGGTTACCTGGTGCCTCGACTGGTAGAGGAGATTGAGGGGGCGACGAGCAAATGTCCGCTAGAGTAGCGCAGATGCTTGCAGATGCTTATTGGGTAGAAAATAGCCCGGTTGTAACGCGATACTCCTCCCCATTCTCCAGCGGATGACACCTTACCGACTCCACCACCGACCACTTCGATCCTCTCCATAACCACTGTTCCAGTGCATCGGTTGATTCTGAGTCACCACAGGCCACCACCTCAACCGTTCCATCTGTCCGATTACGGGCAAACCCACTCAGCCCCAATTGACCAGCCTGACGCTGCGTTGAGGCACGGTAGTAGACCCCTTGCACCCGCCCGGAGATGATGCACCTTCGACAACTCATGGACTCACTTCTCTCCCCAACAGAAGGAGTACCGGGGGTTGCTGTTCTGCAATCGTGACCTCTCCTGGCTGGGCCAGGCGCTGTAGAATGGTACCATCCCGTGGCGCCCTCAGCTCACTCAACTCCAGGTTCAGTGCGGCCTCATCGCGCACCGCTTGTAGCTCTGCAATGCGGGCGTCCACGCGTGCGGCAGTGAGCTTTGCGCTTCTCAGCTCATTCTCTGTGGTGACCATGCGTTCAAAAAGATCGATCTGCTCGGCAAGAATTCGTCTTGAATCCTCTCGGTCTGCCTCTGCTACTTGTAGATTGGCCTCCGCCGCAGCCAGTCGATACTGAAAGCGACGTGGATCAAGACGGAGCAGTCGCGCCCCCTGTTTGACCCGGTCCCCCTGTTTGACCCACACCTCCTGAATCACTCCAGAGAGCGGCAGACTCAGACGGATCGAGGCAACAGCCTCCTCTGCTTTCACCAGACTACTCCACAGCAGTAGGCTCAATAAAAGAGCAGACAATATAGATACATCTTTAATAATCAGTTCTCTATTCATTAATCTTAATCTCCTTTCCCATTAGATGATCCAGTTTGGCGCGCGCCAGAATTGCACTGAAGCGACTCTCTGCACTACGTAGGTGAGATGCCGAGACCCCTACCAGTGCATCCCCAAAATTAGACTGTTGCTCCTGTTCATAGAGCGCACGGTTCCGATCCAGCTCAAAATCCCGGTATTCGGCCGCAATCTGATCGGCCTCCCATTTCGCCTCCAACGCATGGAGTTGTAAGTGGAGCCGGGAGACCGCTTCACTCACCCGGCGTTGTTCGGCCTCCAGTGCGGATTGCGCCTGTGTAAGGGACTCACGGGCCAGCGCTACCCGCTGCTGGTTTGCCCCCCCATCAAAGAGTGGCCACTCAAACTGTAGTGAGGCACGCCAACGATCCTTGGTACTGGTTACCCTGGAGTTCTCGCGCCACTCCACTACCGCATCCAGCTCCGGGTGATCCCCCCGCTGCTCTTTTTTAACCTCTTTGCGGGCAATCTCGATCTGCTGCTGAAGATGCTGAAGTTGTCGATTGTCTGCACGGGCCGACTGCTGCACCTCCTCTACTGGCGCCAGTCGGGATACAATCTCGGCTGGGGTGGTTGTCGGTGCAGTCAGGGCAGAGGGGATTGACTCGGTATGGTTCAGCACTTCGGCCAGACGGATTCGACTCAACCGCTGCTCCATCTCACTCAGTTTCTGTTGGGCACGGGTATCCTGAAAGATTGATTCCGCCTGCAGCAGATCAAGTTCTGAATAGAGCCCGGTAGGGGCCTTATCCTCTTTTTTCTTGAAGCGAAGATAGGCGATTGTCATCGTCTCATCATCCAGGGTTCGCTGCAGGTCTGTCAGAAGAACAGCAAAGAAGTTCTCTAAAATCAATAATTTTCTTGACTCAATCTGCTGTTGCTGCTCACTTTGACGCTGCCCAATCCATGCCGATGCAATCTGTGACTCCAGTGCACTATAGCCAAAATCATAGAGCGGTTTTCTGGCCGAGAGAGTGAGCAAATGGTCATCCAGGGTGGCATCACCCTGCTGTTGCAGACGCTTCCAGCGCAGACGACCCGTAAGATCAACGCTCGCTCCCTGGCGACTCTCTATCTGTTCCAGAGCGATACGGGCCTGGTTTGTGGTCGCCTGCAGTTGCTGTAGTGAGGGGTGTTCAGCCGAGGCGGCCAGTGAGATTGCATGTTGCAGCGTGAGTGGTTGAGGAAGCTCTGCGCCCCATGCTAGCCCCGGTGCCAATGAGCTGGTTAGCAGAAGGGGGATGAGGCCGAAGCGGCGGAACGGCCACCTCATGGCTTGCGCGCTTTGCGTTGTTGACGTTTATAGCGCGAGAAAGAGCGCTGCAGGTATCCCTTCTCTGCGGCATACTGCCCGAGCAGTAGAAACTCCTCCACACTGGAAGCGGCACCGGTATAGCGCACCACCATCTCTCCATCCAAATTATAGAAGGCCATCAGAGGGGTTGCCCGGACCCGGTTCTTCTTCTCTGCAAACACCTTCTCTGCCATCGGTGTGCCGGAAAAGTCGCTAATCTCCACCTCTCCCTTTACATTGACCCGATAGTTCTGGAACTGCTCCTGATAATAATCCTGCACCCTCCCCTGGTTAAGGATGGTCGCCTTCATCCGTGCACAGAAGGGGCAATTATCCTCCTCAAAAAAGAGGAAAACCCCCTTCTTGTTCTCCTCTCTGGCAATCTCCAGCTCTTCGGAGTAATCCCCAAAGGAGGAGTGAAAAAAAGCCCCCGGATCTCTGATCTCCCCACTCTCCCCCGCCCATGTAATCGCTGAGAAAAAGAGCACCAAACCAGCCCCTAGCCAACGGTAGTTCCCCATTTCGACCCTCCTCCATAGTTCTAGACTCCATTTCAATGGTAGCATAGATATTATGACAACCATTCGACAACAAGACCTCATTTCCAGTATTGCCGACGCGCTGCAATATATCTCTTACTACCACCCTACTGACTTTATTCAGGCAATGGGAGAGGCCTGGGAACGGGAAAAATCTCCTGCCGCAAAGGATGCCATTGCCCAGATTCTGATGAACTCAAGGATGTGTGCCGTGGGCAAACGCCCCATCTGTCAGGATACCGGGATTGTGGTGCTCTTTCTGAAGGTGGGGATGGAGGTGCGCTGGGAGAGTGAGCTGTCACTGGAGGAGATGGTCAATGAGGGGGTACGTCGCGCCTATCTGAACCCGGATAACCCGCTGCGTGCCTCGATACTTGCTGACCCGGCCGGTGCCCGTACCAATACCCGTGATAATACACCCGCAATCATCCATACAGAGATCGTCCCCGGTGAGCAGTTAGAGGTTATCGTGGCCGCCAAAGGGGGGGGGTCTGAGAACAAGGCCCGCTTTGCCAACCTCAGCCCCAGTGCCAATGTTGCCGACTGGGTGGTAGAGCAACTGCCCTCAATGGGGGCAGGCTGGTGTCCTCCGGGAATCCTCGGTATCGGCATTGGGGGCACAGCCGAAAAGGCGATGTTGATGGCGAAAGAGTCACTGATGGAGCCGGTAAATATCCATGAGCTTCGCCAACGAGGAGCCAGGGGGCGTGCTGAAGAGCTACGGCTGGAGATTATGGAGCGAGCCAATGCGCTGGGGATTGGTGCCCAGGGGTTAGGGGGCATCACCACGGTACTGGATGTAAAGATTAAAGAGTGTCCCACCCATGCCGCCTCTCTGCCGGTTGCGATCATTCCCAACTGTGCCGCCTCACGACATCTTCACTTTACCCTCGATGGCTCTGGCCCGGCCACCCTCCTCCCCCCCTCGCTGGATGAGTGGCCCGACATTGAGTGGCAACCCGCTGCAGACGCACGTAAGGTCAATCTCGATACCCTGACCGCAGCAGAAACTGAGCAGTGGAGACCGGGGGATACCCTACTCTTGAGTGGAAAATTGTTAACCGGGCGGGATGCTGCCCACCAACGTATCACCGAGCTGCTGGAGTCTGGTGAGGGGCTTCCCGACGGTGTTGACCTCAGCAACCGGATGATCTACTACGTGGGGCCGGTTGATCCGGTCGGGAGTGAAGTGGTAGGGCCCGCCGGCCCCACCACCGCCACCCGGATGGATCGTTTTACCGAGATGATGCTGGAGCAGACCGGACTCCTCGGCATGGTGGGCAAGGCCGAGCGGGGGCCGGCCACCATTGATCTGATCAAACAGCACCGCTCCGTCTATCTAATTGCGGTCGGTGGTGCCGCCTACCTGGTTGCCAAGGCGATCAAGCAGTCACGTATCCTCGCCTTTGAGGAGCTGGGAATGGAGGCGATCTACGAGTTTGAGGTGGAAGATATGCCCGTCACCGTTGCGGTTGATAGCCGGGGGGAGTCACTCCACCAGAGTGGCCCAGCGGCATGGAAGGTCGTCCCCATAAGTTGAGGGCTAATGTGACTCCCCCTCTCCGGCATGGGAGAGGTAGAGCGCAAGCCCGATCAGGGCGATCCCCCCTGCCATATAGAGCAGATCCAGGGGGGTTCTGAACTCCATAGAGAAGGTGTATTCGAAAAACTTGACGATCAGGATCATCAAAATCACCTTGGCCAGGCGGGTCTTGAGATCATCCAGACTCTGGATTAACAGAACATTGGATGAGGTCTCTGAACCCTCTGCCGCGCCGATATCACCGATAAACAGCTCATAGAGTCCCAAAGAGAAGATCAGCAACACGGTCGCCAACAGGTAACCATCCACAATCTCAACAATATGGGTCACGGTCTCTCCATGAAGCACCGTCCGTGCATCAACCTCCAGAGCCGGAGAGGCATAGTGGGTCAGGTGAGTCACCATATAGAAGGCATCTACCGTTGCCATAT
>JABHIC010000408.1 GCA_018671205.1 Gammaproteobacteria bacterium | reverse complement strand
CGCATCCGCAATAGAGCAGACCAACAATAGCAGTGACATAATCTCGTTCTAACACCTTCACCGCTACACCATCGACTACTGAAATCTTGTTAAGGTGGTTTAATCAAGACCACACCCCTTCCGCACCACAGCTATTGCTGGCGATATCCGTTTCATTCCTCCCCATTTTGAGGTGCCTAGAGATAATAATGGTAGTGGTTTTACCCATTATGGAGCGCCTCAACAACCACATCAGTAGTCACATCAGCTAGAGAGACTGCAGCTCATCCAAGGGCCAATGGTGCCCAATAGGCGCTGCACCAGATTCCCCCCTGTCTCACGTTGAGGCCCATGCAAAGTAGAAAAGAAGTAGCAATCCAGATTAAAGCGCTTATAGGGCAACACACCATTCACCGACAGCTTCAACTACCTACCACCACGCTTCATCACCTCATGGTGTAGATGCACCGCATACTCTCTACCCTATAATTCTTCATAATCAACCCAAAAATCAAACTTGCGTTAATGTATGTTAATACGGAACCAGCACTCATATAATCGCGTCTATTGCTGGCATAATGAGAATCACGGTAGTGCAATTTCAAGGTCGACTACCCCTTCATCGTACAGGCAATCCACTGCTCTACTATCCGCGAGAGACGTTGTACTGCATTACCTGATACACCCCGCTGCTTCATCCACACTGGCGCAAAGAGGTAGTACTCCAGGTGCCACCATCTGTAGCGAGCCTCCCCCTTCACCGATAACCTAATCGAGCGCCGATTGCGTTCCACCACCTGATGGTGCAGATGGACATCCAACAATCGCTCTCTCTGCTCTACCCTCCCCAGCTCAACCGTCTGGTCTGGATAGAACTGATCAAAGCGTGCAGCACTGTCAATCTGCTCCAGCTCCGCATTAAGGTGATCAACAATCTGAAACAGAGAGTCACCTTGCTGCTGTTTTTCCGGGCTACTCCTCTTTTCTCGCTTCTGCTTTCTTGCGTAGATATACCCAACATTTAATAGCTGCTTACGTTTACCCTTACGCCAGTACTTCAGCTCATCGCACTGCACCATCACAACAAGAATCTTGCCCTTCTCCCGTTTGGCCTCCAGCTTCCGCTGTTCGAGGAACGCCTCATCTTTCTGGTAATCGTCATCCAGAGCACAGTAGCCTTCCGGTATTGGCACATCGATCGACACCCCGCTCCAATAGACGTATTCACTTTCCAGCGCCTCCACAGGGGCATTCAGAAACGCTGAGAGAACAACAGCAGGCAGCCACTTCATAACTCACCCCCACATGTTTCCAACTCCACCTCATCCTGTACCAGTGCCGAGCGACAATGCCTACAGAGGTAGCGTCTACCTTTCAACACTCGGTTATGACGAATCACCGTAAGCTTATAGGGTTTGGCACACAACTCATTGGAGCATCGGTAGGATAACCGTCTTACCTTTCTGACCTGATGCTCTGTCACATCGTAGTTATGGGTACGCTTACCACTACAACCTAACGAAAGCGCAATAGACCTCCACTGTTTACCATGCCCTCTCTCATGCGGGTACAGGTGCCCCGCAGCAATATGGGCCAGCTCGTGAGGAATCACCTCATCTACCATCTCTTGATGTAGCGCAGGGTCTTGTAGCATCCCCTGATTGAGGTAAATGACGTTATCCTCTTTTCTGTTAGAGGGCGCTCCCAACCGGTAGTGCAGCTGTGCAGTACCCGCCCGAGTACCTCTAAGGTCGTAACGGACCGTACAGCTGATCTTAAACTGTTGCTCCTTACCAAGCTGTCGATAGAGCAACGCTAGCTTTCCATTCACTTCTCGCTTGCACTGAGATAGGCTGATCTTACTGCTCATCATTATCCCCCTTCTCTACAGTCTGGAGAAAATCTCCAATCTCCTTGGCTAGCTCGTAGGTCGATCTAGGGTAGCTTGGGTGATCTCCTATCTTTTGGTTAGGAATCTGGTTGAAGGCGTAGAGGGAGGCCTCCAGTAAGTGCAACTCTTTTTGGTTTTTTGTATTCATCTGTCTCTCCTATCGCATCAAGCTGTTCATCGCCTGAATCTGATGCTTCTTGTTTCTATGGTCATAGCGGGTGGTGGTACTCACAGAAGAGTGCCCCATAAGCTTAGAGGT
>JABHIC010000407.1 GCA_018671205.1 Gammaproteobacteria bacterium | reverse complement strand
CGGATAGATCAGCTGGTCAACGGTCTCTGCGGTGGTATTCTGACGTGCCACCTCAATCATCTCGGGCTGGTTGAGCAGGTCACTGGCAAGCCGTTTGATGTTGCTAGAGTAGGTAGCAGAGAAGAGAAGGTTCTGACGGTCTCGCGGTAGTAGTTTAATCACCCTGCGGATATCGTGAATAAAGCCCATATCAAGCATACGGTCTGCCTCATCCAGAACCAGGATCTCGACGTGAGAGAGGTCTACCGTTCTCTGCTGTGCATGGTCAAGCAGACGACCCGGTGTGGCGACCAGAATATCGACCCCTCTGCGTAACTTGGCAATCTGAGGATTAATTTTCACCCCGCCAAAAACAACCGCCGCGCGCAACGGTAGATATTGACCATAGGTCTGTACACTCTCCCCCACCTGAGCCGCCAGTTCACGAGTAGGTGTCAATACCAGTGCACGAACAGGTCGATCTCCTTTGCCCTGAGCATGTTTGTGCAACAGCTCCAGCAGTGGCAGGGTAAAACCGGCGGTCTTGCCTGTGCCCGTCTGGGCTCCTGCGAGGATATCTTTCCCCTGCAACACAACCGGTATAGCCTGAAGCTGGATCGGGGTAGGTGTGGTGTAGCCCTGGTTAGAGACAGCACGCAAAATTTCAGCCGAAAGGCCAAGAGAGTCAAAAGACATAATAGGGGAATACTCCTGAATCCAACCTGACACGGCACGAAGCCCTGTACGGTAGCATTGAAAGGTTATTGTGGGGTCAGATCAGCCCTCAACAGGGGCTCTGAAATAGGTTTTGTGACAACATCCTGGCAACCGGGGTACAAGGTTGTGCGGCGCTGTTAGTGGAAATTCTGGGATCAAGATACTCATTCGCGAATAGTTAGGGATGGCTTATATTAACAGATCATTAACCATTGACCATACTATCCAAAAAAATCTACCCCTCCGGGGGTGATGGGTTGAACCCTCAGTTAGCGTTATAGACGCCCAATACCTCATCATCAGACTCATCCCGCTGCCCCTTCTCCGCATCACAGCGTGAGGCCTCCAACCTCTCCAGGTAGGCATCATCAATGCCACCCGTGACATAATTGGCATCAAAGACCGAGGTATCAAACTGTTTAATTTGTGGGTTCCCCTCCTGCACGGAGTCGATAAGATCTTGCAAATCCTGAAAAATCAGGTGGTCTGCGCCGATCCACTCTGCCACCTCCCGCTCATTGCGACCATGGGCAATCAGCTCTGAGGCAACCGGCATATCAATACCGTAGACATTGGGATAACGTACAGGGGGAGCCGCTGAGGCAAAATAGACCTTACGTGCCCCGGCAGAACGGGCCATCTCGATAATCTGTGCCGAGGTGGTACCGCGCACAATGGAGTCATCCACCAGCAGTACATTCTTCCCCTTGAACTCCAGTTGCAACGGGTTGAGTTTCTGGCGTACCGATTTTTTACGCAACTTCTGCCCCGGCATAATAAAGGTTCGGCCAATATAGCGATTTTTAATAAACCCCTCACGAAAAACCACATCCAGGGTATAGGCGAGCTGCGAGGCGGCCGTTCGACTGGTATCTGGAATCGGAATCACCACATCGATATCGTGGTCTGGCCATTCCCGCAGAATTTTAAAGGCCAGCTTCTCTCCCATTCTCAGACGCGCCTTGTGAACATGAACATTATCAAGAATAGTATCGGGACGGGCAAAATAGACATGCTCGAAGATACAGGGAGAGAGCTGTGGGTTCTGCGCACACTGCCGGGTATGCAGTACCCCATCCGCACTGATATAGACTGCCTCTCCGGGATCCAGCTCACGAATCAAGCGGTACCCCAGCGTATCGACAGCCACACTCTCCGAGGCGACCATATACTCTTTTTTCCCCGTCTCATCCTCACGTTCCCCCATACAGAGCGGACGAATACCGAATGGATCACGAAACGCGACAACCCCGTAACCGGTAATTAATGCAGCAGCGGTATATCCCCCTCTACAACGTTGGTGAACCCCCGAAACCGCACTGAAAATATCATCTACCTCCAGGCGAAGCTTACCCAGATGTTGCAGCTCATGGGCAAAAACATTGAGCAGAATTTCAGAGTCTGAGTCGGTATTGAGATGACGCAGATCCTCCATATAGAGATCACGCTTAATCTTTTCTGCATTGGTCAGATTACCATTATGAGCCAGCGCAATTCCGTAGGGAGAGTTGACATAGAAGGGCTGCGACTCTGCCGAGGAGGAGCAACCCGCCGTGGGGTAGCGCACATGGCCAATCCCCATGTTACCTTTCAGGCGCAACATATGACGAGCGTGAAATACATCCTTGACCAGACCGTTAGACTTTCTGAGAAACACCTTGGCATTCTCACAAGTGATAATACCCGCCGCATCTTGTCCACGGTGCTGCAGCACCGTCAGTCCATCATAGAGGGCCTGATTGACGGGTGAGTTTGATACAATTCCAATGATTCCGCACATAGGTAAACCGTCTTTTTAGTGTTAACTGAGTGAAGGGACAGTCCCTAAGTATACGAGAAATAGCTCTGGATATGTGCGGGAAGATAGCCCCTGACCCATTCGGCAATATCCTCAAAGTAGTGCAAAAAAAGTGACTCTTGCCACCACGGATCCTGCGGCAGTGGGGTAGCGCCCGCCAGCAACACCAATACCGAGATCATCAACACCCCCCGGGCTGCACCAAACAGTATTCCCAGCAGATGATCCATCCCCCCAAACCCGGTAAAATCAACCACCCCCTGTATGGTGCGGTTGACTAATGCACCCAGAATCAGGGTAACCAAAAAGAGAACCGCAAAAGCGGCGGCTGTCCGTAGCGAGGGGGTCGCGATCATAGAAGAGAAGAGTTCTGCCTGATCCGCCGAGAAGTTAACCGCCACCCAGAAGGCCACCATCCAGGTAACCAGTGAGATTGCCTCACTAAAGAACCCACGCAACAGGCTGATTCCGGCCGAGATCACCACGACCACCAGAATTATGAAATCAACCCCTATTAATCCACTCTGATCAACGATATCCATAACCTACCCCATTCAAGTCAGTGGACGCATATGAGGAAAGAGCAGTACATCACGGATCGAGGGGGAGTCGGTAAAGAGCATCACCAGACGATCAATACCGATCCCCTCCCCCGCCGTGGGTGGCATCCCATGTTCCAGTGCGGTCACATAATCCTCATCATAGTGCATCGCCTCATCATCACCCGCCTCTTTCTCTGTCACCTGCTGGCGGAAACGTTCGGCCTGATCCTCATAATCATTCAGCTCGGAGAAGCCGTTGGCGATCTCTCGCCCCCCTACAAAAAACTCAAAACGGTCCGTAACAAAAGGGTCCTGATCATTGCGCCTTGCTAATGGAGAGACCTCGGTGGGGTAGGCGGTAATAAAAGTGGGTTGCATCAAGTGGTGCTCTACTGTTTTCTCAAAGATCTCAATCTGCACCTTACCCAACCCATAACTCTCTTTGAGTGGAATTTCCAGCTTCTCGGCAACCCTACTCGCCCGCTCCAGATCATCCAGATCCGCCTCACCGATATCGGGATTAAAGTGAAGAATGGACTCCTTGATGGTCATCCGCTCAAACGGTTTTCCAAAGTCGTAGCATTCGCCCTGATAGTCAACCTCCGTTGAACCCAGCACCTCCTCCGTAATCCCACGCAGCATCGCCTCGGTGGTATTCATCAGGTCATGGTAATCCGCATACGCCTCATAGAACTCGATCATGGTGAATTCCGGATTGTGGCGGGTCGAGAGCCCCTCATTGCGGAAGTTACGGTTGATCTCATACACCCGCTCAAAGCCACCGACCACCAACCGCTTCAAATAGAGTTCCGGTGCGATGCGGAGGAAAAGATCCATATCCAGTGCATTATGGTAGGTACTGAAGGGACGCGCAGTTGCGCCACCGGGGATCGCCTGCATCATCGGAGTCTCCACCTCCATAAAGTCACGCTTGTTGAGAAAGTTACGAATGTACTGGATCACCTGCACCCGGGTCTTGAACACATCACGCGAGGTGTCGTTCATAATCAGGTCGATATAGCGCTGGCGGTAGCGGGTCTCGGTATCTGTCAGACCATGAAACTTCTCTGGCAGAGGACGTACCGACTTAGTGAGTAGACGCAGTTGATCCACCTTGACCGAAAGCTCTCCGGTTTTGGTTTTGAACATCACCCCCTCAGCCCCAACAATATCTCCCAGATCCCACTTTTTGAAGGCCGCATAGACCCCTTCTGCCAGCGTATCCCGCTGGATAAAGAGCTGGATTTTTCCACTCATATCTTTCAGGTGGGTGAAGGATGCCTTACCCATCACCCGCTTTGCCATCATCCGTCCCGCAACCGAGACCCGCACCCCTCTGGCCTCCAGCACCTCCGGCACCAGCTCACCATATTCAGCATGGAGCTCACCCGCAACCACATTTCTGCGGAAGTCATTGGGGAATGCGTTGCCCGCCTCACGCAACAGACTCAACTTCTGCCGACGCTCGGCAATCAACCGGTTTTCATCGCTCTCAATGGTTTGCTCTTTAGACATTCAACACCCTCTTTATCCTTAAATATTACGACCCTCTCACACAATAAAACGCCAGAGACAGAAAACATAGCGCCTATCCACCACTGTGTGAGTCAAAAATTTTATAACCCTGATTTCAGACTCTCCTCAATAAAGGGGTCCAGTTCTCCATCCAGTACGGCCTGAGTGTTACCCGTCTCGTAGCCGGTGCGCAGATCCTTGATCCGCGACTGATCCAACACATAGGAGCGAATCTGACTACCCCAGCCAATATCGGATTTTGCATCCTCTGCTGCCTGTTTCTCTTCATTCTGTTTCATCAACTCCACCTCGTAGAGCTTCGCCTTCAGCATACTCATTGCTGTGGCCTTATTCTTGTGTTGGGAGCGCTCATTCTGGCATTGCACCACAATCCCTGAGGGTTCATGGGTAATACGCACCGCTGAATCCGTGGTATTGACATGCTGCCCCCCTGCCCCTTGCGCACGGTAGGTATCGACCCGCAGGTCAGAAGGGTTGATATCGACATCAATCTCCTCATTCACTTCGGGGTAGATAAAGACCGATGAGAAGGAGGTGTGACGGCGATTACCGGAGTCAAACGGTGACTTGCGCACCAGACGGTGAACCCCGGTCTCGGTGCGCAACCAGCCGAAGGCGTATTCACCCCTGATCCGAACGGTGG
>JABHIC010000406.1 GCA_018671205.1 Gammaproteobacteria bacterium | reverse complement strand
TTTTGTGATGCTCTATGCGCTCTATTCGCTGTTGCAGATTAAGCCGCAGCAGGGCTCCCGCCTATGGGCGGTCCCACTCGGTTTTCTTGCAGGGTTGGTGGGTACCACGTTTGGTACCGGCGGCCCCTTTGTTGTGATCTACCTCACCCTGCGGCAGCTCGATAAACTCACTTTTCGGGGTACGATCGCGGTGATCTTTCTAATTGATGGGGGAATGCGCTTGGTAGGGTATACACTCTCCGGCTTTTTCAACCAAGATCTATTGCTGTGGACGCTACTCTCTATTCCACTGGTTGTGCTTGGTATGTGGGGAGGGGGTCAGGTCCACACAGGGCTGAGTCAGCAGCGTTTTGTACAGATTGTTAGTGTAGTTCTGCTGGCGAGTGGAAGTGCCCTGTTGTTGAAGTCGTGGGGCTAGCTCTCAAAGGTTCCCCCGATAACGGATGAATTGTTGTTCACGGTAAATCTATGTTGTGATCTAATGTAGTCAATAGTATTATTGATTTCCGCTTTAGAGGGGTAGGGTGGGGGTTAAGCGTCTGATTATGTGGCCCAGACCCAGACCCAGACCCAGACCCAGACCCAGCCCCAGACCCAGCCCCAGCCCCATCCTATCCGCCCCGAACAGCCGGAGGCTGGTAACTTCCCTCCTCAAATGGGGAAGGAGACAAAAACAGAGCCGCAATGAGAACTGCTAATGAGAACTGCTACTGAGACGGGTAAAAAGCCACATATTCTGTTTGTCGATGATATTCCTGGAGTTGCGAATATCATTCGCAAGGTGTTGGATGGTTACCGGTTGACCTATGTTCAGAGTGGGGCCGAAGCACTACAGCAGGTTGCAGAAGAGGCTCCTGACCTGATTTTGCTTGATGTTGAAATGCCAAAGATGGGGGGATATGAGGTCTGCGAGCATCTAAAGCAGAGTTCACGCTATTGTGATATCCCGGTGATTTTTCTTACAGCAATGGACTCATCAAGTGATGTTGTGAAGGGGTTCAATGTAGGGGGGGGCAGATTATGTGACTAAGCCCTTTGTTCCTACTGTTCTTTTGGCTCGGGTGCAAACTCAACTTGACCTATCCCTTTCTCGCAGGCGTGAACAGCAAACCAATCGCTGCCTCAAAGATATTTTGGACTCCATGAATGAAGGCATGGTGGTCCTAGATTCGAGTAACATCATTCAGAAGGTCAATCCAAAGTTGGAGCAGTTGACTGAAAAAACTTCTCTAGAGATGGTTGGGCAACCTTTTCACAGTCTGTTTATTGATAATGATGTTAAGGAAGAGCCGGAGTTTGATGGTCGTTTGCTGTGCAGTAACGGTGAACAGATAGCGGTACATGTTCTCAGTGCATCACTCAACTCTTCAGAAGGTGGAAAATCTCGAGTGTTGCTGATACATGATCTTCGAGCCCTGCTGAGCTCGGAGAGTGAGAAAAGGGTAAGTCATGCCAAGGACAAATTTCTCGCCTCAATGAGTCATGAGTTGTCATCGCCTCTGGCATCAGCCATTGGTATCAGTGAGCAGCTGATTGATCATCTTGACGGTAAAGAGGAGCAGATGGCATACCAAATCAAGGCTGTCATGCGAGAGCAGCAGGCAAGAATCCAGGATGTTCTTGAGGTCTCAAGAATTGAGGATGGTTGTGTGATGATTAAAGAGGAGGCATTTAACCTCTCTGAATTGGTTGCAGATCTGCAAAGCATCTACTCTCCGCAGGCTGAACAGAGTGGATTGGTGTTACAGGTTGTAGAGAGGGACCTGCCGATATTTCAGATTATGGGGGACGCAGACTACCTCCAGCAGATACTACACAATCTATTGAATAATGCAGTTAAATTCACCGAAAGGGGGGCCATCTCTTTAACGGTCTGGTGCTCGGAATCATCGCTTCACTTCAAGGTGTTGGATAGTGGGGTTGGAATTAAACCAGAGTTGATGGAAAGGCTATTTGAGCGATTCCTGCAGGGCGATGACTCCCCCTCAAAAGGCTTTAGTGGGAGTGGGTTGGGTCTTTATATCGCAAACAGTCTTGCAGTATTGATGGGCGGCTCGATTCATGTTGAGAGTCAGGAGGGAAAAGGGACCGTCTTTCAGTTGGATCTGCCCTGTAAACTGAGTAACCAGCCATTGACTCCAATCACTGAAGAGGGGGTGGCAACACTCTCCCGTTTCAAGGGGAGGGTACTGATTGCAGAGGATGCCCCAGAGATGTGGATGCTTATCGAGAATATGTTGCAAGCGATGGGAATTGAAACTGCTGTTGCCAAGAATGGGCAAGAAGCCATTGAGATGGCGCTAGCATCACCTTTCGACCTGATTTTGATGGATATGCAGATGCCTATCATGGGCGGAGTTGAAGCGACGGTAAGCCTGCGCCAAGTCGGATATAGTAAACCAATCTCTGCACTATCAGCAAAGATCTTACCAGAGGATCGACTGCGGCTTGAGGAGGTAGGATGTAATGCCTACCTTGATAAGCCGGTTGATAAGCGGGCGCTGTTGCAGGTGCTGCAGAGCTTCCTGCAGGCTGATACAGAGGGAGATAAAGTTGAGGATGATGCTAATGAGGCGATGGTGAGCGACGAGCTACGCCAGACCTTTATGGGTCGATTGAGCTCAATGGGGGCGACACTGGAGACTGCGCTGCGTTATGAGCAGTGGGATGAAGTGCGTTCGATAGCCCATAATATCAAGGGAAGTGGCAGCAGTTTTGGCTATCCTAGGTTGACTGAACTGGGTCAGGCCGTTTGTGAAGCCATTGACTATGAGTATCTTGAGCGAGTTACGGATGAGGGGGGAAGGCTGGTTTCAGAAATTAATAGTGTGTTATCTGAGTAACGGGTAGCTCTCAATAACTCCATGTGAACCAAAGTTCCTTCCTCACTGCAGGGGGAAGGTTAGGGTGTGGGAGGCGTCCATTATCAATTGTTGCTTGATGGGAGTGTTACGTCCCATCCTACCCACTAGCCCCCAGCACCACTGATCCCATATA
>JABHIC010000405.1 GCA_018671205.1 Gammaproteobacteria bacterium | reverse complement strand
GGAGGAGAGACGGTTCAACTGGACTATGAACAGGTTGAGCTGCGTGAGATCATTGAGGAGATTGCCGATGCACTCCATATGAGTGTGGTCATCGACCCTACCATTGGTGGCAGTAAAATTACCCTTCGAACCGCCCCGGATAAGCCGTTAAAGGAGGATGACCTCTGGCCACTGCTCCGGCTGCTTACGGAACAGAGTGGTATCCAGATGGAGAAGCGCAATAATGTCTACTATCTGAAGAAGGTCGGTGAGCACCCTCCCCAGGAGATCGGGCCCGCACAGGCCTTCCGCAACACAACAGCACCCGTGATCACCCAAATCACCCCACTGCGCTTTCTTTCGACCAGCAATGCCATTGAGGCGATTAAGGGGATGGTCTCAAATCCATCCCACATCACCCCTCTATTCAGCTTCAACCTTATCGCAATCACCGCCCCCCCTGAAGAGATCTCTCGCATTAACCGTATTCTCCGGCTACTGGACAGTGATGCATTCAGCTATATGGGAATGCGCCTCTTCCGTCTGGAACGGGCTAAGGCCGAAGAGGTCAGCAAAGACCTGGAGAAGATCATCAAGGCGCTTGAGGGGGAGAAGTCCAGCTATCAAGTCATCACCCTGCCACGCATCAATGCCCTTCTACTGGTCTCCCCTCCCCGTCGTGGTTTCAAGGAGATCGGACGGTGGATTGAGATTCTTGATGCCGGCTTAGGCAACGCAGGAGAGCAGGTCTTTATCTATAAGGTCCGTAATCTTGATGCCACCAACCTAGCAGGAACACTCTCCAAGGTCTTTGAGATTCCGGAGAAGGAGAAAGAGGAGCCTGCCATCAAACCTCAACCGCTCACTCCTGAAACCAAGGGAGAGAAGCCTGATGCTGCTGAGGCCGTCAAGAGCCCGGTTGCTGACACTATTACAACAGAGTCCGTCTCTGCGGATGTGCGTGTATCCATTGTTGCCGACAAGGATACCAACTCGCTCATTGTGCGGGCAACACCCAGGGATTATCAACACCTGTTAAAAACCATACATACTCTGGATCGCTCTCCTCTGGAGGTGATGATCAATGTCCTGATTGCCGAGGTCTCTCTTTCAGGAGTCCACTCCATGGGTATCAACTGGGAGTACCTCTTTGACTCAAGAGCTGGCTTTACCCTGGATAACCTCACCAACCTGGCCAATGGGGGGTTGTTAAGCTTTACCGGTGGAGCGGTGGGGCTTTCACATAAGGGGGGAGATTTCGCCGCTATCCTCACTGCACTAAAGCGTGACACCAAGGTTACGGTTCTCTCCCGCCCCTCGCTGCTGGTACGCAATAATCAGGAGGCCACCATCAAGGTCGGCTCAGAGGAGCCCGTTGTATCACAGGCCAAACAGAGCTCGGTGACGGCAAGCGGAACCACCTATGATTTTGATGTCCAGTACCGTGATACCGGCATCATTCTGAAGGTAACCCCGCATATTAATGAGGATCGTATTGTTAATATCGATATTGATCAGGAGGTCTCCAATGTGGGTGAGACCCGAAGCTTTGGGGGGACTGGTGCCTCAACGGAGTACCCCTCATTCACCACTCGACATATCAAAACCTCTGCGGTTGTAAAAGATGGTAATGCGATCATCCTCGGTGGAATCATGGAGACCCAGACGGATCTGGAGGAGAGCGGAGTTCCATTGATCAAGGATCTTCCTCTTCTCGGCCCTATTTTCTCGAATAGTGAGGAGACACAGAAGCACAAAGAGCTTGTGCTGGTGATCATCCCGGAGCTGATTGACCCTGAGGCCGACAACAGTGACTACAACAATTTTTTCTGGAACCGAATGAAGGAGCTGAAGTCACTCTTTAAGAACCCCGGGATTGGAGCAACACTGTCGAATACACTGCAAACCCCTGTCACAACCTCACCCACCACTGCCGGAGCCCCCTTGTGAAATCCGTGAAACCGCTCTCTTCCCCCACTCAACCCAAACCATCCATGAAACGGGCCTCTGCTTCAGGCTTTACCCTGATCGAACTACTCATTGTTATGGCCATCATTGGTGTATTGGCCGCACTCGTTGGCCCTAAACTGTTCGGCAAACTGGGCAGCTCTAAACAGGGGGCCGCAGCCGCACAGATTAGTATGATGGAGTCTTCTCTGGATAGCTATCGACTCGATATTGGGCGTTACCCCCGTACTCTGGAGGGGCTCAGAAAAAATAGTGACGGAAATAAGTTATGGGATGGCCCCTACATCAAGAAGTCGGTTCCGCTGGATCCATGGGGAAACCCCTATCACTATGCCCGCCCCGGAAAACACAACAATGACTTTGATCTCTACTCCCTGGGTGCGGATGGCCGTGAGGGTGGAGAGAGTGAAGATGCGGATGTTGTCAATTGGTAACTCCTCCCATTCCGGCTTCACACTCCTGGAGCTGTTACTGGTTCTCGTCATTCTCGGACTCTCTGCCGCTTTCGTGGCACCACGTATTGGGGGTGGTGAGTCTCGTGCGCTCCTCTCTCAGGTACGCGAGGCCATAGCCGTTCTCAACTATTCTCGTCGCCAGGCGATTGTCACGGGCATTCCCGTCAATGCCAATATCGACACCCTGGCAACCGATACCCTATCCGCCTCCAGAGAGGCCCATGTGAACCGCTGGAAAGGCAGTGATGATGAACTGACCTGGAGCAGCAGTCGGGATCATGGAGATAACGGCGCCACAAAAAGGATCTCCAATATCATCTTTTATCCTGGAGGGGGGAGCAGTGGCGGAGTGTTTGAAATTCCAGCCAACAACCGAGTGGCCATCATCCATGTCAACCCCATCACCAGCCGTATTCACTATACCATTGAGTCCAGCGACTCTCCGCTACGTTCATCACCACGCAGCCACCCCCAATAAAACCATTTTTCAAAACTATTTTTCTCCTTAATAAAGCAGATGCCCAGCCTCTATCGTGCCCCCCCTCACATCTCCAAGGAGCGTGGCTTTACACTCCTTGAGGTCATCGTTTCACTAACGATCATCGGCCTGGCACTGGGCACTCTCTTCTCACTGCTGGCTGGAAACAAGAAGCTCGCCGTCCGTACCAGCCAGATCACGGATGAGAACATTGCCATTCGTTACCTAATCAACTATCAACAGCTCCCCTCTGCAACGGATGAGACCTTATCCGACAAGTCTACCTCCCGTGGCACAATCACCGACCTCCCCCCTGCAGAGGACCCGGACAGGAAGACCCAGCGCATTCGTTTCCAGCTCTCATCCTTTGAAATCAAGGGTAAAAAGCTATCGGTTCGTAGTACACGCTGGAAAGAGTACGACCATGAGATATGACGAACTTTCTCCTCTCACCTCTTCGACGAAAGGCTCCTCTACCGATAGATCCAGCACAGAGGGGTTTACTCTCCTTGAGCTACTGATCTCTCTCACCCTCTCTGCTCTGCTGTTGACTGTTCTCTCCACCGGCATCCACTCAGCGGTGCAGGACTGGAGCCATCAGGACAAAAAACTGGATCACCAGGTGGATGCTGCTCTTGGTTTTTTACAACTCGAAAAGGCGCTGCGCTCGGCCTATCCTCATCGTTACCGGAATCTGGAAGAGAACAGGAATTTACACTTCTTTGAGGGGACAGATGCAGAGTTGAGCTGGGTCAGTTACTTCTCTCCGGGTATCCGTCAGGGGCTGACAACCTGGAGAGTCGCCTCAAGCCCCAGAGAGGAGGGGCAGAGCAACATCATGATCACAATTACACCAACCTATCCCGTTGATCCAGAACTTTTACTGGAGGGTCAGCAAGCGGGGCGTTTCACCCTGATCGAGAATAGTACGCTCTCCATTGAGTATCTCGAAATGGCCCCCAATGAACCACCGGCCTGGGTCAACCACTGGTCTGCCAGAGAGCGAAATCTGCTCCCCTCTGCAGTACGTATCAGCCTGAATAAACAGGGGGCCATCGTGAGCGAAAAAGAGTGGCAACTGCTCTCGGTAATCCCAACCACCCAGCTGATTTCAAGTGATGCCAACTCCAGAGTTGAGCTCCCGGTATTCAAATGAGTCGCTCCTCCCAAAAAGTGAGCCATTGGCACTCAACAGAGTCGGGTTCTATTCTCATCATTGTCCTCTGGATGGTTACCCTCACCGCAATTATAGCAACCACTTTAGCGACCGAAATCCGCCTCTCTTCCCGTATTGTTCATGCCCAAAAGCAGAAAGTGAGCGAGTGGGCCGAGACACTTGAGGCTCTACACAGTGCAGAGATGGAGCTCATGCTACATAAAATGCCTCTTCCGGTTACCGACAACTGGGAGTCCATGAAGGTAGGGGCTCGTCCGGCAGAGCTCTCCTTTGATGGTAGCGCTGTCACAACAGCTTACCCCTCACCCAGCTCCATGAATATTCATATTTTTGACCATTCTGGAAAAATCAGCCTTGTCGCACTCACCCGTAACCGGCTGAGAATGCTCCTGCTTAAAACGGTAGGCGACGATGAGATTGCCCTGGAGAGTCTACTGAATAGCTGGGAAGACTGGATCGATAAGGACTCACTCAAACGGATCAATGGTGCCGAAGAGAAGTTTTATCAGGCCCTCACCCCCCCCTATCTGCCCAGAAATGGCCCACTGGATAGTGTCGAGGAGATCCTTGATATTCGGGGCTTTCTCCCCATATTTGGGGCGATTGAACTCTCCTCCGCCTTCACTTTACATACAACGCACAACACCATTAATCCCAATCTTGCCACCCTTGAGGCACTACATCTCCTTCCGGGTCTCTCTGCATCCTCCATAGAGCAGATTGTCTCCCTCCGTCAGGAGGAGCCCTTCCAAAACATGGAGGCACTTACCGAAATTCTTCCCCCGGAGGAGTTTTCGGTGGCCAGAGAGTGGTTTGGTTTTCACTACAGCAACACCTACACCATTGCCATCGTGCCCCACTCAGCCCCAGAGGGGCATAGCGCCGAAAATAAGAGACGACCCGTCATCGCCTATACCGAGGATGTCAGGGTGCAGGGGTATAAAACCCCACCCACCACTGTGGCGGTTCGCCCCTCGGTGCTGCTCACACTTCCAACCTCAGCCACAGAGCAACTTCTCGCTGAGCAGTCGCACAACAAAAGGGGACAGTAAGCATAATCACCCGATTTCAGTGGTTGCGTTGCCCATCATTTCAGCGATATCGGACCTTCTCCATACCATAATATCGGCTCTTTTCCAGGATGTAGTACCATCATCCTAAAATCCCCAGTTGGATCATGAAAAAGATTAATCTGCATGGTGAGTTTATAAATCACGTGGTCACCTTATCCTTGGATGAGCTCGAGCACTGCTCGCAGTGTTATTGGTGATGAGTGCATTTTTAAATCTACCAGATGCATTAAGACCTTGCGTCGACTTTCATGATTCAACTGAGGCCCCCAGGATCATAGATACGAGAGTAGAAACCGGCCAGGATCTGTTGGTCGGTACTCTGCCGGATGCCGGCTATGAAAAAAGGGGAAAAATGAAAGTAACAGATTCATTTTTCCCCTTTTTACTAGAGAGAGGGGCTGCCCCCTCCTCTACCCACTTATCCGACTGGATCAATCATTCGGCTTGAAGACAAAACGAGGCTTCAACCACAACACCAGCAGTGGCAGGATGGTCAGTGCGGTAATCACATCAAGGATCAGCGCCTCACCGATATAGAGGCTGACCGACCAGGTATTCGCCAGCTCAGTATTCATCAGCGGGACAAAGCTCCCCAGCAACACAATCACTGAAACGATTACCGCAGAGCCGGTAGTACTCAGGGTGTTCTGCAGAGACTCAGTCCAGTTCCCGCCCGTGGCTCGCATCTCCTCACGTAGACGGGAGACCATGTAGATCCCATAGTCAACACCGAGCCCCATTGCGATACTGAGTGCAACCTGCACATGGAAGGCAAGGTTAGCGGACCACTCCTTGATCTCCGTCATATAACCCCCTACACCATATTGTGAAAATAGGGTTAAAAAGAGCATGACCACGAGAATGGCGGCCACCGAGAGTGAACGAAACATCAGGGCCGTGACCAGGAAGATCGCCAGTGCGGTCGTCAATGGGCTCTTCAGCCACTCAGACATCGCCACCACGCGGGTCGCCTCCGTTGCGCCAAGGAATCCTCCGACTCCAGGCTCGGTGATGGATGGATCTCCATCAATCTGGCTCACATGACGATAGCCCGCCTCACCCGGTGTACCAACATGGATATCGACAGCCTCGCCATTGTGGAAGCCGATTTTCAGTTTATTGAAGCCCGGCTGACTCTCATGCTCTACCAGGAAATTTTGAAGATCTTCTGTCACCTTATGGGTGGCAATCGGGTCCATGGTATTCACGAAGCCCATCACGATCCCCTCATCCCAGGTTTCGGTATTGACAAAGGAGTCCAGGTCTCCCGGGCTGGTGTTGGCCTCTAACAGGCCGTTATAGGTCTGCACCAGATCATCCGCGCTGGGAACATACTCTGGATCCTCCTCATCCTTATAGGCGTACCAGTTACCCGTATCCAGCATATGTTTTTCTGTCGGGATGTCATAAAGGTTAAGGTTATCCGTAGGTCTCCCCCCATCTGGGGTGGCCATAATCATGTTGACCGTCTTCACAAACTGAACATAGGAGCCGGTGTAGCCGATGGACTCATGACCACGCATCCACTCCTCCAGCTCATTCAGAGCCCCCAGCACCGAGGCGTCATTAAAGATCCCCTGTACCGGATCTTCATCCGCATCGTAACAGGTCTCTGCTCCCTGCAGACGATCCCCCTCCTCATTGTAGGCATCCGGCCCACACTCAGGAAGAATCGGACTCTTGGCCCGTATCGGGATATTGACCGAGATCACCCCCGGCATGATATTACCGAGTCGCTCCAGCTCGTGGATGGCTGCCACATTCGAGGGACGACGGTTATCCTCCTTGCCAATCATCACCTCCTCTTCACCAAACAGTCCGCCCAGCATGAAGTGGTCCTTAAAGGCCGCACGGGAGTAGTTTACCCCCTTCTCCACCCCAGGCATGATATCCCACTCCCTCTGGATACGGCTCTGCTCTGGCGTGGGATTCTCTGCCATCATCGCCTCGATCCCGGTTCCAAGCTGTGCATAGTTTGCCGAAACCACCATCACCCCGGCAACAATAGCGATGGGTGCCCACTTACCCGGCCCTGCCAACAGCGCGGAGATCCTCCGCCCCATGGTCACCTCCCAGGTACGCTCACTGGCACTCTCCTCCTTTCTCGGAGTAAAGGTCACCAACAGCAGTGGAATCAGTGTTGTCGTGGTCAACAGCAGGGTTGCCATACCAAACATACCAAAGTAGGCATAGGCCTTATAGAAGGAGATATCCACGAAAGAGAGGGTAAAGAACCCTACCATATCGGTAATAATCGATAGTGTCGCCGGAACAATCGTATGTCCGATAGCGACCTCTGCCGCATGTTTCTCATCCTTACAGTCCGGTGAGTGCAGCTCCTGCATAAAGCGGCGGGTAATCTGTACCGAGTGACCGATACCAATCGCCAGCAGCAGCATCGGCGTCAACACCATCATTGTGGTCAACTTAAACTGGGTAAAGCCCATCAGCCCCAGTGTCAGGGCAATGGTCATCCCCACACCAATCAGTGGCAGCAGCGCCCCCTGCCAGTTACGGAACTCATACCAGAGTACCCCAATAACAATCAGCAACGAGATAATAAAGAGCCAGCTCTTCTCTACCAGATCAAGCAACATATAGGCGAGGAAATAGGGCTCACCGGCGGTCATGAACTCAACCCGATCCCCATATTGCTCACGATATCCATCCACCAGTGCCGAGACACTGCGTACCCAGGGGAGGTAATCGGCCTTT
>JABHIC010000404.1 GCA_018671205.1 Gammaproteobacteria bacterium | reverse complement strand
ATACAAAGTGGCTCATATAAAGCGGGACGTAACAGCTGTAAGCATCTAAGACTTACAAATATTAACACTGAAACACGATCTTGTAACACTAAAAGGGATAATTTTTATACAGCCATACAAGCCTTCCCACCAGCTTCTGACGGTTATAGAGCAACTATCAACACAATAACGCAACCTATGGATTTGTGGAAATCTCCCTGCGAGAGACCGAGGTAAAAGCCATGGATAACGAACAGCCGTTTCCCACAGCTTTTACCCTTTTTCCACGAAGCTCCACAGGTTCAGCAGCTACAAGGATGGTTGAGAAACATCGTATTTTTTGGCGTAAAAATTTCATAAATAATTTTTTGAAAATTAAATTGGCGTATCCAGTTATGCAATCTTAATCTATATATCACTATAGGGAGTCCCGCTCTCAGTATAGGGGGTACCCCTTTTTTACGGTCCCCCCCCCTACCACGGGAGAAACAGCAAAGGCGTAGAGCGGGGCACCTAGCACCATCAGTCATGCTCCCAGTGCGCCAGATGCTACGCTGGTACGCACCAAGGCTGCGCACCACTGGGCAACTGGCTTTATGCAGCAGGCTGACTATCGAAGTCGCTACGCCACCAACCACACAGCAGCAAAGTGGAACGGCTCACCTTGCTGCTGGCGATTGGCACTTCGCTGCTGGGCTCCCGCCCAGACCTACCAACCTACCAGTCTACCTACCAAGCTGGGACAGCTGGCTGGTAGGTTGGCAGTCAAAGGGATTCGGCTGCGCCTCATGCCATACTCACTACGTTCGCATGGATTCGCTACGCGCTCGCTGCCGCTCCCTACTGCGCTCATATACTCGCTTCACCTCAGCACTTCGGCGAGCATCCTCGTGCCAAGTTACATAAGACGGATTGATCGCTATTGCTGCGCAACAGTCCGCTACGCCGTTCAATCAGATCCTATGTAAAATGGCACTGCGGGTGCATCTCGCCTTGCGTATCACCTACGTTCGCTGTGCCACCTTCAGCCAACAGCACACAGCGGGGGCGTGGTGGGGTGTACGGCAGGGCAGAGGGTAAGGGTGCTGCCACAGGTGAGAAACAGCCACAGCGGGCTTGCAGGAAAGGGATCAGTGCAGTGCGTCAGGCAGTGCGCCATCTGGCAGATCAGCCAGTTTGAGTAGCTCTGATTCGGTCATTGATTCCAGCTGTTTATGGAGCTGATCCATCCTGCGCTGACCCTTCACCCGATCCAATAAGGCGGCCTCCTGATTGGGCTTATCCAGCCCTGTGAGCTTCGCCAGCTCAACAGTGGCCCTCAACATAGAAAGAGAGTCACCGGCCTTCTGAGCGGCCCTGTATGCCTGCATGAGCATTGCACAGAGCTGATGCAACTTGAGGCCCTGCTGCTCTCTCAGCTCCCTCTGCCGTAGATGCAATAGCTTCTGAATCCGAGGCTTAGCCAGCAGAATCGATCCGTAACCTTTAGACAACCCGGCCTTCTCTGCCGCAACGCCTACACCGCGCATCTGCTGACTCAGATAGTGATCCACAAACTGAAGATGCTGCGGCTGATGTGTTCTCATAATGTGATTATAGCACCTGCTGCTTAATTATTAAGCAATCGGCCCGCATATTCAGCCGCTGACGCTGCTAGACATGCTCAGATTAAACGGGTGAAAAGGGTGAAAATCTAATAAACAGTTACAGCCAATATAAAGAAATAAATACCTATTTTCTTTATTTTATTAAAATCTAATAGAGTAAATTTCACCCTTTTCACCCTTATTACGTCTGAGGGAATCTAGCATTACAAACAGCGGCTGAAATAAGCGGCAGCTCACCTCATGCCGCCTTCTGGTAGCTGCAATCACAACTCGGGCCGTATTCGGGGCGGGTGCTTTTAATAGCAATTGCCGATACATATTTCGGCAGATACCAAACTTTCTTGCGGTGACCATACCAGCAGCTCGGCTCATAGGTGGTTACATAAAGATTACGGGTATCGGTATCAAGGATCTCAAATTCAGAATTAACTCTCAGCTTGTTATATTCCTTATATGGGTCATAAGGAGCAGCCCGCTCCACACCTTCCGGCTTCAACCACGCCCACTGATTGTTCCTTTTCGCAATGGTATAACCCATCCCCTGCATATTGCTCCTCAAAGTCTGCAAGGACTGTTTATAATCGTTCGCATATTTCAAGCTCCACTGATTAAATGTTCTCAGCATATCGGAAAGATTGATCCAATCTTCAGCGCTTTCTAAGGATTCGGCCACACCAAGCCACCCTCCTACATCATCAATAAAGGCAGGTAACGGGTTAGCCGCAATCACCAACTCTCTCAGCGCTTCTTTACACTCAGCCGGAACATTAAACCGTCCACGCTGCATCACTCGTCGCATACCCAATATCGCTAGGTTCAGAATCCCACTTAACTCCTGCTCAATAATACGGGTGAACAGAGAGGTATCGGCCTCCTCCTCTTCAAAAGAGCGTTTAAAAGGCAGCACTTGCAATCTACGCCTCATACCTTTACTCAAATCCTTGAGATAAGGCAGGTTGTTACACAGCATCATTGGAACAGCGCGACTGTTGAAATTGAATACCTGACCGTTTTTAAACGAGCCACTCATAGATTTAGATTCTGATAGCTTTTTCAGCATACCATCCGGCAACGCAAGGCCCGTGTCGAGGTCATCGTCAACCAGTAAGAGCTTTCCACACAGAGGGCCGATGTCGTTATAAGACTCTTTCATTTTGGCGATATTGGTCGAATGGACGGCCTGATCACTCAGCAGGTTTTGGATAGTTTGCTTCAGTGAGCTTTTCCCATCGTTACCCTCACCTTGAAACAGCAAGATTGTGGCAATGCCACGCCACGGCTGAATGATATAACCCGCCAGCTCTAAATAGTGTCGGATCATT
>JABHIC010000403.1 GCA_018671205.1 Gammaproteobacteria bacterium | reverse complement strand
GTGGAACAGTCAGGCTATTCACCGCAGCAGTGGCGCGCTATCCCGATGAGTCAGCGAGAGACTCTGCTGCTACTCTCCGAGAAAAAAGTTGAGCAGCCTATCGTAGAGCTTACGCTGAAGGGGGGCGATCAAGAGGAGGGAAGGAGAGTGACCCTTTTTCTCAATCCCGACTCAAACCACTCCAAAATAGAGTATCTGGAGCGATTGATTGTGGAGCGGAATCGTGCACTACAGCAGAGTCGATCCCTGGCTGAACAGAATCTGCAGTTGCAGCAGCAGCTGGAGCAGATGAGGCAGGCGGGGTGGGGCTGGTTGAGGCTTCCAGAGGGGATGGTTGCCTCCTCCTGGATGCTGTTCCTGCTACTGGGAGGGGCTGTTTCACTGCTGCTACTCTATCGTTGGCGTTCGGCAGAAAGTGTCGATCTGGCTCCAGCCATGGAGAGCGCAACCGTAGAGGCTGCCAAGCCGGATAGTGATCATGGAGAGGAGGCGTGGCAGGTCTTTGAACAGGGGGTTCAGCAGATCGAGCGCTCAATTGAGCGCTCGCCACCCTCGAATGAGCAGAACCAGGATCAAAATCGTTGAGATATGCGGCTGGGGTTGAGTATTGCGGCACCAATTTTCATGGCTGGGAGGTTCAGCAGCCAGAGATCCGTACGGTACAGGGAGAGGTGGAGCGGGCACTCTCCAGAGTGGCGAACCATTTTGTGCGGGTGACTACAGCAGGGCGTACAGATACCGGAGTTCATGCGCTGGCTCAGGTGATCCATTTCGAGAGTGGTGCCGATCGCAGTGATCGAAGCTGGCTCTATGGGGCCAATGCCAACCTGCCGGCAGATGTCTGTCTGAGCTGGGTCAGGCCGGTGTCTGATCAGTTTCATGCCCGCTTCTCTGCTATCTCCCGCAGCTACCGCTACATCATCTTTAACCGTCCGGTACGAACAGCGATCTCGCGCAGTGAACGTACCTGGATCTATCAGCCACTGGATGAGCAGAAGATGCAGCTGGCGGCGAATACCCTGCTGGGAGAGCACGATTTCAGCTCTTACCGGGCAGTGGCCTGTCAGGCTCACACTCCGGTGCGAACCATTCATCAACTTGAGGTCACGCGGCAGGGGGATGAGGTGTGGATTGAGGTGAGAGCCAATGCCTTTCTTCACCATATGGTGCGCAATATTGCCGGGGTATTGATCTCGATTGGTAGCGGCGCTCATCCCCCCCAATGGGCGCAAGAGGTGCTTGACCATAGAGACAGGAGAGAGGGGGGGGTGACAGCCCCCCCAGAGGGATTATCCCTGATTGCGGTGGAGTATCCGCAGGGGGCAATGGAATGGAATTGATTCATTTGAATAAAAGTTTGGAACTCTGCTCTGATTCACGTACGATCCGGCAGCAGGGGAAGTTCATCTTCAAAATTAATGGGGGTTTGACGTGAAGCAGAAGGATATCGTACCTACCGACAGAGAGCGGGTGATGCGGAAGGAGGACTTTATCGTCTCCAAGACCGATCTCAGTGGGCGTATTACCTATGGAAATCGAATATTTATCGAGTTTTCCGGGTACACAGAGAAGGAGTTGCTGGGCGCACAGCATAACATTATCCGTCATCCGGATATGCCTCGAGCGGTCTTCCAGCTCTTGTGGGATACCATTCAGGCGGGGAAAGAGATCTTTGCGTATGTGAAAAATATGAGTAAGGATGGTGGTTTCTACTGGGTTTTTGCAAATGTTACCCCCTCTTATGATGTTAATCGTAATCTGGTGGGGTACTACTCGGTGCGTCGTAAACCCAACCCCAAGGCCATTGAGGTGGTTTCTGGACTCTATCAGGTGATGTTGGCAGAGGAGCAACGGGTAGGTGCCAAGGATGCAATTGCCACCTCTACCCAGATTCTGGTCGATACGCTGACCGAGAAAGGTCTAAGCTACGAAGAACTTATCTTTGCATTGGAGGCTTCTTGATATGGGGATTGTTCAGACAAGCTGGTTGATGGCAGGTATGGCACTGGTGGCCTCAATTTTTGCTGCGGTAGTTTCGGAAGGGTCGGTAGTCTCACTGCTGCTGGTAGCCGTAACTGTGGGGGTCTTGATTGTTGGACTGCGCGCACTTAAGGCGGATCAGGCGATTCTCGAAAAGATGGAGCATGTAGCGGTTGATGCCAATCGGGGTATTCTGGAGTCGAGAGTGACCCACATCCCGGTAGGGCATCGTTACGAGGAGTGTGCGTGGGCGATTAATGAGATGATGGATCAGACCGAGACCGTATTCCGAGATGTCTCCACCACACTCAATCGAATGGTGGTGGGTGATTATGGGCGTCATCCCCAGCCGGTAGGTCTGAGAGGACTCTTCCCTGAGATTCTGGTCACCGTTGATGATGTGCAGGAGCGGGTGAAAAAGACGATGGATTCGCTGGCCCATGTGATGGCGGGGTTGGGAGATGGTGATCTCGGTGTACGTATGGGTGATGATGTCGAGGCACTTTTCCGTGATCAGGTCAATGGAGCCATGGTCTCGATCGATGAGGTACTGAAGCAGTTTGGTGAAATCGTGAAACAGCTGGAGCAGGGGGATTGCTCCGGACGGGTGGAGCTGGATGGAGTAAAAGGTGACCTGCATCAGTTGGGTGTGAATATCAACCAGTCGATGGAGTTCTTTGGCGCAGCGGTCACAGAGACCGTTATGGTTGCCGAGCGGATGAAAGGTGGCGACCTGACGGCACGGATTGAGGGAGAGTTTCGTGGGATGTTGAGAACACTGAAAGAGTCGATCAACACCACACAGGCTAAATTTGCTGAAATTGTCGGCAGTGTTCGAACCAGTGCCACCGGGGTGAATAGCAATGCCCTTGAGGTCTCCAATGGTAGCCAGGATCTTGCCAGTCGAACCGCAGAGCAGGCGGCCAGTCTGGAACAGACGGCGGCCAGTATGGAACAGATATCCAGTACGGTGAACCTGAGCGCAGACAACGCAGTCCAGGCCAGCCAGTTGGCCGAAGACTCTGTGCATCATGTCACAGAGGGGACATCGGTGATCTCCAGAGCGGTAGAGGCGATGGAGGGGATCAATGAGTCGAGCAGCAAGATCTCTGAAATTATCAGCCTGATTGATGGGATTGCATTTCAGACCAATCTGCTTGCGCTCAATGCTGCGGTAGAGGCCGCTCGTGCGGGTGAACATGGGCGCGGGTTTGCCGTTGTTGCAGGGGAGGTGAGAAGCCTTGCACAGCGCTCTGCGGATGCCGCAAAAGATATCAAAGGGCTTATTGAAAATAGCTCAATCCGGATTGAAGAGGGGAGTCGGCTGGTTGGAGAGAGTGGCAAGTCACTGGATGCTATTCAGAATAGCATTAAGAAGATGAATGATATTGCCCGAGAGATTGCACTCTCGGCCAAAGAGCAGACGCAGGGGATTGAACAGGTCAATAGTGCGGTGACTCAGCTGGATAGTGTGACCCAGGAGAATGCAGCGCTGGTAGAGGAGACCGCTGCATCCAGTGAACATCTGAGCCGTCAGGCAGATCAGCTCTCAGAGATGGTCTCTTTCTTTGATGTGGGAGTGTTAAAAACCGCGCCAGCTGAGCCCTCTGCCAGGGTGAAAAAAGCCGGTAAAGCGGCACCGGTAACCATGAAAAAGCCCCCTAAGGCGCAGTTAGCAAAGAGATCAGCAGTGGCAACCCCCTCCGCTGATTCTGAGTGGGCGGAATTCTGAGCCCATCAACCCAAGGTTGACGGAGTACTAAGGACGCTCAACTATCTTGTGCTAAAATTCGGAGCATGTACGCTCGGATCAAGATCTGTGGAATCACCTCGGTTGAGGATGCCATTTTTGTGGCCCAGAGTGGGGCAGATGCGATTGGGCTGGTCTTCTATGCCCCCAGTCCAAGGGCGATCAGCATCGATCAGGCGCGCTCAATTGTTCAGGCAGTGCCCCCTTTTGTGACAACGGTAGCCCTGTTTGTGGATGCAGAGGCGACACGGATCAATCAGGTGGTTGAGCAGGTGGGTGTGGATCATCTGCAGTTTCATGGCAAGGAATCCCCCGCTTTTTGTGATCAGTTTTCCCGCCCCTGGATGAAGGCGATCCGTATGCGATCCGAGGTGGATCTATTGGCAGAAGCAGATCGATATGCCGCCGCCTCAGCGCTACTGGTGGATGGCTACCAGCCCGGTGTGCCTGGAGGTACGGGTGAGGTTTTTGACTGGCAGCGTATCCCACCGACACTGGAGAGGCCACTGGTATTGGCCGGTGGGCTGAATAGTGAGAATGTGGCCGAGGCGATCCGACAGACCCGCCCCTGGGCCGTCGATGTGAGTGGCGGTGTTGAGCGTGCCAAGGGGGTAAAGAGTCGTGATAAGGTGGCCCGGTTTATTGAGCAGGTGAGAGAGACACCCTTTTGATGGAGCAGGATGTGAGTAATCAATGGAATGAGCAGCCCGATGAGCGGGGACACTTTGGCGTTTATGGCGGAATTTTTGCCCCAGAGACGTTGATGGCCCCTCTACAGGCGTTGACCGAGGGCTACAACCACTACAGGAAGGATGCCGGTTTTATCCGTGAGCTGGATGAGGATCTGCAACACTATGTGGGACGACCCAGTCCGCTCTACCATGCAGAGCGCTGGAGTGAGCGGCTGGGTGGAGCACAGATCTGGCTGAAACGGGAAGACCTCAACCATACGGGCGCCCATAAAGTGAATAACACCATTGGTCAGGCACTACTGGCCAAACGGATGGGAAAAACCAGAATTATTGCCGAGACCGGAGCCGGGCAGCATGGTGTTGCCACCGCAACGGTTGCCGCACGGCTGGGGCTGGAGTGTGTGGTCTATATGGGGGCCGTAGATATTGTGCGGCAGAAACTCAATGTCTATCGGATGAAACTGCTGGGGGCCAAGGTGGTGCCGGTCACCTCGGGTTCAAAGACCCTGAAAGATGCCCTGAATGAGGCAATGCGTGACTGGGTCACCAATGTCGATAACACCTTCTATATCATCGGTACCGTTGCCGGGCCTCACCCCTATCCGCTTCTGGTACGTGATTTTCAGGCGATTATTGGGCGGGAGGCACGTGAGCAGATTCAACAGCAGGCGGGTCAACTGCCGGATGCGTTGATCGCCTGTGTCGGTGGGGGCTCTAATGCGATGGGGCTTTTCTACCCCTTTCTTGCGGATGAGCAGGTGAGCCTCTATGGGGTTGAGGCAGCGGGTCATGGATTGGAGAGCGGAAAGCATGCGGCTCCACTCAATGCAGGTAAGCCGGGGGTGTTGCATGGGAATCGCACCTACATTATGGAGGATGAGAATGGACAGATCATTGAGACCCACTCCATCTCTGCCGGGCTCGACTACCCCGGAGTCGGGCCGGAACACGCCTGGTTAAAGGATGAGGGGCGGGCACAATATGTGGCGGTTGATGATCAGGAGGCGTTGCAGGGATTTCATGATCTGACCCGGATAGAGGGAATTCTGCCGGCACTGGAGTCGAGCCATGCACTGGCCTATGCCACCCAATTGGCACCGACCATGAAGTCAGACCAACATATCATTGTCAATCTCTCTGGACGTGGAGACAAGGATATCCATACGGTTGCTGAGATCGAGGGGGTAGAGGTATGAACAGAATCACCGCCTGTTTTGACCGCTGCCTGGGGCTGGGGCGAAAAGTATTGATCCCTTTCGTGACCGCTGGAGACCCCAACCGAGAGGTGACGGTACCCTTGATGCATGAGATGGTAAACGCGGGGGCAGACCTGATTGAGTTGGGGGTCCCCTTCTCCGACCCGATGGCCGATGGCCCTACCATTCAGCGCTCCAGTGAACGGGCGCTAGAGAAGAACACCAGTATTCACCATGTGCTGGAGATGGTGGCCATCTTTCGTCAACAAGATGCAATCACCCCGGTGGTGCTGATGGGCTACCTGAATCCGATTGAGAATATGGGGGCGGAGCACTTTGTGGCGGCCGCTGTTAAGGCCGGAGTGGATGGCGTATTGACGGTCGATCTCCCCCCGGAGGAGGGAGAAGAGTTTGAACAGTTCTGTGAACAACATGACTTGGCACCGATCTATCTATTGGCACCGACCAGTACCGAAGCGCGTATTGGCAAGATAGCCCGCTCTGCCAGGGGGTTCATCTACTATGTCTCGGTCAAGGGGGTGACTGGATCACAGGTTCCGGATGTGGCTGAGGTAGCGGCCAAGATTGAGACTATTCGGCAGCAGAGTAAACTGCCGATTGGGGTGGGTTTCGGTATTCGTGATGCGGCCTCTGCTGCGGCTATTGGAGGGTGTGCGGATGCCGTGGTGGTGGGGAGTGTACTGGTCTCCAGAATGGAGGCTCTTCAGCAAACCCCGGAGCAGATTCCAGCGGCTATTGGTGGTATCCTAGCGGAGATGCGCAAGGCATTGGATGAGCTCTAGCGAGGCAACGCCTCAGATGGGAATCGTCACCTTTACTTAAATTTACGAGAAGATCATCATGACCTGGTTTGAAAAAATTCTTCCAAAAATCAGAACGGAAAATAACAAGAAAGCTGTGCCCGAGGGGGTCTGGACCAAGTGCTCCTCCTGCGAGGCGGTGCTCTATCGTGCTGAGCTGGAACGTAATCAGGATGTCTGCCCCAAGTGTGATCACCATATGCGTATTGGCGCACGCCGCCGGCTCGAACTCTTTTTTGATCCAGAGACCAGTGAAGAGATCGCTGCGGACTTGGCCCCGGTGGACTACCTTAACTTCAAGGATCTGAAGAAATATAAAGACCGCATTGCACAGGCACAGAAAAGTACAGATGAGAAGGATGCGCTGGTGGTGATGCGTGGTGTAGTCAATGGGGTAGAGATGGTTGTTGCTGCCTTTGAGTTCAAGTTTATGGGGGGGTCGATGGGCTCCGTGGTGGGGGAGCGCTTTGTGCAAGCGGTGAATGCCAGTGTTGAGCACAATGTCCCGATGGTCTGTTTTACTGCTAGTGGGGGTGCGAGAATGCAGGAGGCGCTCTTCTCATTGATGCAGATGGCCAAGACCAGTGCCGCCCTGAATCGGTTGGTGGATCGTGGTTTACCGTTTATCTCCGTGTTGACCGATCCCACTATGGGCGGTGTCTCCGCCAGTTTTGCAATGTTGGGAGACCTTAATGTTGCAGAACCTAATGCACTGATTGGTTTTGCAGGTCCCAGGGTGATTGAGCAGACGGTGCGTGAGAAGCTGCCGGAGGGGTTTCAGCGCAGTGAGTTCCTGCTGGAACATGGTGCTGTGGATATGATTATTGATCGGCGTGAGATGAGAACCAAACTCTCTTCGCTGCTGTCGATGATGATGGAGAACAACCCCCATCGTGTCGTGGCGGCCTAGGAGACCCTTCTCCCCCGCCTTGAAAGCCTTCTTGAAAAGTATTTTTGAAAAGCCTTAGTGAGTGGCTCTCCTGGCAGGAGACCCTGCATCCAGAAGAGATTGAGCTGGGGCTGGAGCGTATTCGCCGTGTTGCAGCGCGGATGGAGGTTCTGCACCACCCGCAAGCTCGTGTGGTCACCGTGGCGGGTACCAATGGGAAAGGCTCCTCTATCGCTATGCTGGATGCGATTGCACGCAGTGCCGGCCTCTCCGTTGGGGTATATACCTCTCCTCATCTGCTGCGTTACAACGAACGAATCGTGGTCAATGGTGAGCCGGTTACCGATCAGATGCTCTGTCAGCTCTTTGAGCAGGTGGACCGGGCCAGAAAAGAGGAGCGCCTCACCTATTTTGAGTTTGGAACCCTGGCGGCACTGGCCCTCTTCCAGCAGCAGCCGCTTGAGCTGATTATTCTGGAGGTGGGGCTGGGGGGACGGCTGGATGCTGTCAACATTATTGATGCCGATGTGGCCCTGTTAACCACTGTTGATCTCGACCACCAGAGCTGGTTAGGGGAGAATCGGGATGCCATCGGCAGGGAGAAGGCGGGTATTTTCCGTAGTGGGAAAGCGGCGGTGGTGGGAGAGCCATCCCCCCCGGATACCGTGTTACAGCGGGCCGAGGCATTGAAAACAGTGCTCTATAGATTAGGGGTGGACTTCCGTTATCAGAGAGCAGAGCAGTACTGGTGCTGGCAGGGAGGGGATGGCCTGACCCTAGATAGCCTCCCTCTACCCGCACTAGGCGGGGCAATTCAGCTGCAAAATGGGGCGGCAATACTGGAGGTGATCGTTCAGTTGGGGTGGATGGAACGTATTGGCAGCGAAGCGATTCGCCAAGGTCTGCACTCCGTGACCCTGGCGGGTCGTTTTCAGCAACGTAACGACCACCCGCAGTTGATACTGGATGTGGCACATAATCCGCAGGCGGCGCGGCAGCTTGCGGAAAACCTCATCAGCACTCCAGTCGCGGGTGAAACCATCGCAGTGGTGGGGATGTTGAGAGATAAAGAGAGGGAGAGCGTGGTTGCAGAGTTGTCCCCTGAAGTGGACCGCTGGATGGTTGCTGGATTGGAGGGTAACCGTGGATGCACCACAGCAGAGATGGAGAAAGTGGTAAAATTGGTGGCTGATGAGGCCACGGTTGAGTGCTTCGATACCATTATAGAGGCGTACCGGGCAGCACTCCGTGGAGTCTCTCCGGCAGGGCGTATCTTGGTGTTTGGTTCGTTTATTACGGTCGCAGCGGTGATGGCGCTGTTAGAACCGTCGGATGGTGAGAGTGAATAAAAGAGTGAGAGATAAGTCATGTTGCAGCAGGTTGATATAAAACAGAGGCTGGTAGGCGGGATCGTGTTGGTTACTCTGGCCGTTATCCTGATCCCCTTTCTGATGGATGATCCTCACAAAGAGGTGAAAATCCTGAAGAGCAATGTCCCCGCCTGGCCAGAAGATCCTCCACTCGATGTGATTAATATCAGAGAAGATGAGTTTACCTCGGTACCTAACCCTACCCAGTTGACCCGGGTAGATCAGCCCGCTGCAACGCCCCCTGTAGCAGCGTCTGCAAACACAGAGAAGTCGGCTAAGCCGATTGTTCCCACCTTTGAGGTAGCCCCCCCATCCAGTGGTAAGCAGTGGGCTGTCCAGGTGGCCAGTTACAGCATAAGAAAGAGAAAACATGCCCTGCGTTTTCTCAAAAAAATGCAGGACAAGGGGTACAAGGTAAAGCTGAGTGAGGTGACTCAAAAGGGTAAAAAAAGGCTGAAACTTTCAACTCTGCCACTCAGCTCTCATCAGGCAGCAAAAGAGATGAAGAAGAGAATTGATCATGATTTCAGGGTCGATAAGGTTGACTCAATGATTCGACGCTTGAAGTGATCAAAAAACGTCCCCCCGCACCCCGAAAGCAGAAAAAAAAAGCAGTTAAAAGCGCAGAAAAACCCCGCAGAAAACGGCGAGTTGCCCCAAAAAAAAGGCGCACTGTTAAAAAAAAGGGCCCCTCCCGGCTACGCCGACTGCTGCTACGATCACTGCTGCTGATACTCCCCCTCTTTCTGCTCTATGTGGGCTGGCTTGACTGGAGTGTACGAGAGCAGTTTGACGGTAAACGGTGGGAGCTTCCGGCACGGGTCTATGCGGCACCTCTGGAGCTCTATGTGGGGAAACCCATCACCCGAACAGCAGTGGTTGATGCATTGAGAGAGCTGGGCTACAGTGAACGTAGCCGTGTCAGCCGGGCCGGTAGCTACAGCAACCATCGAGAACAGCTGCGGCTCCATAGCCGTCCCTTTCAATTCTGGGATGGAGAAGAGCCCGCCGTGGTGGCGGAACTTACCTTTTATGATGGAAAGATTGACGCTCTGCGTGCGCTGGATAGCGGTGAGCCCCTCGAGATTCTTCGCCTCGACCCATTAACCATTGGAAACTTCTTTCCTGCGAATGGTGAGGATCGGCAGCTGGTGCAGCTGGATGAGCTGCCAGAGATCCTCACTCAGACCCTGATTACGGTAGAAGATCGTGCCTTCTATAGCCATTTTGGGATCAATCCACTGGCGATAGCCCGTGCGTTACTGGTCAATCTGCGAGCAGGACGAATGGTTCAGGGGGGGAGCACATTGACACAGCAGCTGGCCAAAAATCTCTTCCTGAGCCGTGAGCGGAGCTTGTGGAGAAAATTTCGTGAGGCTCTGATTACACTCATTCTGGAGAGCCATTATGAGAAGGAGGTGCTGCTGGAGGCCTACCTCAATGAGGTCTATTTTGGGCAGGATCAACAGCGCTCTATTCATGGAGTCGGGATGGCCAGCCAGTTCTTCTTCGGACAGGATGCCAGTCAGCTCAACCTTGCGGAGTCTGCCCTACTGGTAGGAATGCTCAAGGCCCCCTCCCGGTATAATCCGAGACGACACCCGGAGCGGGCCAAACAGCGCCGGGACTTGGTGTTAAATTTGCTCGCTGAACAGGGGGTGATTTCCGAGGAAGAGGCCCGTGCCGCCAGGAGACTCCCGTTAGGTGTACTGAAAAAAAAGCCATTTGGACGCTCCCGCTATCCCGCCTTCCTCGAACTGGTACGTCACCAGATCTTGCGTGACTACCCGCGCAAGGATCTCACCAGCGCCGGGCTACAGATTTTTACCACCCTCGACCCCCGCGTGCAGAGGGCTGCTGAAGAGGGGTTACAACAGCGGATTCAGGAGCTGGATGGCGGCTCAAGGGATATTCAGGGGGCGGTTGTGGTGATCCATCCGGGCAGTGGAGAGGTTGAGGCGGTGGTCGGAGGACGTGAACCCCGTGGAACGGGCTTTAACCGTGCGCTGAATGCCATTCGCCCGATTGGCTCACTGGTCAAACCCGCCCTGTTTCTAGCGGCACTGGAGCAGCCGGAGCGTTATACCCTGGTCTCCCCCCTGGCTGACCGCCCTTTCCAGCTGCGTAGCGGGGATACTGTCTGGGAGCCGAAGAACTATGATGAACGCTCACATGGAGAGGTGATGCTCTATCAATCATTGAGTCACTCTTATAACCTCTCAACCGCCCGTCTGGGAGCCGCGCTGGGTATTGGACGGGTGGCCCGAACCCTGCAACGGTTGGGGGTGGCGCGTGAGATACCCCGCTATCCCTCCCTCTTTCTCGGTGCTCTTGAACTCTCCCCCCTGGAGGTTGCCCAGCTCTACCAACCGCTTGCGGGAGGGGGTATCCAGACCCCGCTGCGGGCGATTCGTGGGGTGGTCGATTTTGAGGGTAACCCACTGCACCGTTACCCCCTGCATGTTGATGAGGTGGCCACACCCGAGTCGGTCGTTCTGCTCCAGTGGGGGTTGCAGGAGGTCGTGCGTAACGGAACCGCCAAAGGGCTACAGCAGATGGTCTCTGCCGATTTGGGTGTGGCGGGTAAAACCGGGACTACCGATGGACTGCGAGACAGCTGGTTTGCTGGCTTTAGCGCAGAGCGTCTGGCGGTAGTCTGGATGGGACGCGACGACAACCAGCCGGCAGGGATGACCGGCAGCAGCGGGGCGCTCCATGTCTGGGGTAAGCTGATAGCAGCGCTACCCTCCCGACCACTACAACTCCGTTATCCAGAGCATGTAGCCGAGGTCTGGGTTGACCCAGAGGGGCGCAGTTTAAGGGCAGGTTGCGGTGGAGGGCGCTGGATCCCCTTTGTGAAAGGGAGTGAACCACGGGTTGAAGTGGGCTGTAAAGGGGGATAGTCTATAGTCCTAGAATAAAATTCGACAGCTGTTTATCTGGATATTTAGGATCTTGTTATGACTAATAAAACGGTATATCTATCTACTATGGTTCTGGCTTTAGTGGTTCTGGCAGGCTCATCACAGGCTATAGCCTCTCTCTCTGATGGGTTGGTCGCACAGTTCTCATTTGAATCCACGATTGATGATGCAAGTGATTTTAACCACGTGGGCGTTGTCACCGATGCAGAGTATGTCGATGGAGCGACCCTTTCCGGGCTCGATTTTTCGGGTAACCCCACCTCCTATTTAGAGGTTCCCCATTCCGATAGCCTGAATCCTTCAGCGGCCTTAACGGTCTCATTTTGGGCAAAGGCAGAGCGTGCAACGAATGAGTGGATGGGGGTTCTGTATAAGGCGGCTGAGGAGCCGGTGATGGGTACAGGGTATCGCGAGCGTGTTTACTCCTTCTGGATAGGCTCTAACCGGGTGGCCCATTTCTCCTCCACGGGAGAGGGTGCACAGCAACAGAGCTACTGTAACTCACCGCCACTAGCCTTCAGATTTAATGAGTTTGTCCATTTTGCCGGGGTGATCGATACCCTTGAGCAGGTGATGAAAGTCTACGTAAATGGCCGCTTTGTGGCAGAGTGTGATTACCCCTATTCAGCTATTCGCTCTGGCAGCTATCCGTTACGGATAGGAAGCCCGTTTATTGTAGATACCGATGAGGGTGCCTTTGATGGCGTAATGGATGAGGTTAAAATCTACTCCAAGGTACTGACGGATGCAGAGATTAAGGCAGAGTATCTGGCCGGTGGCGGTACATCACCGAACTCTCCGGCCAATAGCATCACTATTGATACGACCGCTCGTCTTGGT
>JABHIC010000053.1 GCA_018671205.1 Gammaproteobacteria bacterium | reverse complement strand
TGGCGTTGAAGGCAGAGCAGATGGACAAACCTTTTGCCATTGCGCTGATCGATATGCGGATGCCACCGGGTATTGATGGACTGGAGACCGCACGCCAGCTGCGCCTGATCTCCCGTGAGATCGGGATTGTGATCACCACCGCCCATAATGACTACACGCTGGAGGAGATGCGTAGGGTACTGGGTGATAATTTCTCTTTTATGGAGAAACCCTATAATGCCGGTGAGGTCTATCAGCGGGTGGTGGAGGGGTGCAGTCAATGGAGCGCAACCCGGCAAAATCTCTCCACCCACCAGGCGCTGCTTGGCCTTGCGGAGGGGATGCAGCAGGAGATTGAGCGTCGCCGTGAGACGGAGCGAGCGCTGGAGCAGGCCAACCAGACTAAAGATGACTTTCTCTCCAGTATGAGTCATGAATTGCGTACCCCGCTCACGACAGTGATTGGTTACAACGAACTGCTCAAAGTGGAGCCGGAGATGCCGTCCCAATTTAAGGGGATGCTCGACAGTAGTATCCTTGCAGGCAAGACGCTACTTCAGCTGGTCAATGATATTCTCGATATGTCGAAGGTTCGGGCGGGGAAACTGGAGTTGAGTAAGCTCCCCTTTGATCTTGGTAAAATGTTGTCTGATGTTACTGATCTGATGAAACTTTATGGTTCTGAAAGAGGGGTGACGGTTGAGGTAGAGGTTGACTCCACAGCAGAGTCCCGGTTGGATCACCTCTGGGTAGGAGATGATCTGCGAATTTCTCAGGTTTTATTCAATCTGCTCAGTAATGCGATTAAGTTCAGTGATGGGGTGGGCCGGGTGATTTTGCGACTGGCTCTGGAGAGAGAATCTCAGCTCAAGGATGAGGGGGTTGGACAGTTCCGCTTTGAGGTAGTGGATCAGGGGGTGGGGATGTCCCGGCAGACGGTGGATCGCCTCTTTTCCCCCTTTGAGCAGGCCGACAGCTCCACCTCGCGCCGTTTTGGGGGCACCGGACTGGGGCTCTTTATCTCCCATCAACTGGTAGAGATGATGGGGGGGGGGATCCGGGTGGAGAGTGAGGAGGGGAGTGGCTCTACCTTCACGGTTGAGCTTCCACTCATTGAGACCGAGACGGTTGCAAAACAGCAGGGTGCGATGGCTAACGGAGATGGGATGGAAATTCCCCAGTTGGCGGGGGAGCTGTTACTGGCCGAAGATACGCCACAGATACAGCGCCTGACGACCCTGCTGATCGAGAAGAGCGGGCTGCGGGTAGATATTGCCAATAACGGGCGGGAGGCACTGGAGCAGGCCAGCGACAAGAGATATGGTCTGATTTTGATGGATATGCAGATGCCGGAGATGGATGGGGTTGAGGCGACCCGCACCCTGCGCGAGCGAGGGGTAGAGACACCGGTGGTGGCCTTGACCGCCAATGTAATGTCGCAACATCGGGAGGCCTTTCAGGCTGTGGGGGGTGAAGGCTTTCTCTCCAAGCCGATCAAACGCTCTGCACTCTATGCGGTGCTACAGCAGTACTTTTTACCAGCCGAGGAGGTGGCCCCCCCTCCTGTGTTGGATAATGGACTGGAAGAAGAGGGTGAGGAGGATCTTAGTAGCCTGATTGATGAGGAGATGTGGCAGGAGTTCTGGGATTATCTACTGGAGGCGGAGCAGGATATGGAGAGTGCCTACCAGCAGCAGGAGTGGGAACGGTTACGGGGTACTGCCCATGCGATCAAAGGGATGGGGGCCTCCTATGGAGAGCCACAGATGACTCAGGTTGCTGAAGATCTCGAGAAAACTGCCCCGTCCGCTGATCTGACCCTGATCGATCCCCCCTATCAGCGGTTACTCACCCTGTTGAAAGAGAAAAACCCCAACCACACGGCTTGATTCTTTACCCGGTAATTACTGAAATCTGTTACTATTCCGCGCTGAAATAAGGGGGGGCAGAGAGCCTCCTGATCATAATAAAGCGAAGAGTAATAATCCAGTTTACCCCCTTAAGTGGATAAGTTTACGGGGCAATCTGGGCGGTTACGATATCGTGGCGAATAGATACAATAAAAAATCATGACTGATTTTGCAAAAGAAGTCCTCCCGATCAATATTGAGGAGGAAATGCGGCAGTCGTACCT
>JABHIC010000402.1 GCA_018671205.1 Gammaproteobacteria bacterium | reverse complement strand
TCTAAGGCCCGGTCGAGACGGAAACTGATGGAAAAAGCCGGTGCTGCTGAAGATGAACTTCAGAAGGTGAAAGACGTAGAGCATGAGATACGATTGAAGTTCAACAAGGCTTACACGGAGCGAGTGCTGGATTAACCCCAACGGTGCCAAATCGGTGTCAACAGCTAACGTAACTCATTGTTTAGTATAACCACAGATACTACAAGTTGCTCGGAGTGATGAGCTGCATTATCGTTATATTACAATGAGTTATGTTACGCAGGGCATTGATCGTGATCATATCGGTGGCCTCAGCGCCATCGAGTCGCAACTCACCGTTGATCAGGCAATCTCATCCGTCCCCCACCGGGTGAGGGGGGCAGATTATTGTGTTGCAGGGATGAGATGGCACTGGAGTGGGGTCGATATTGAGGTGCTGCATCCTCTCACCGCAGAACAGTTTGAGGGTAACAACAGCTCCTGCGTTGTGCGTATCTCTGCGGGGGGGGAGTCGATATTGTTGAGCGGAGATATTGAGAAGGCGGGGGAACAGGCGATGTTGAGAAATGCCGCCGAGTCGTTGGATCTGCAGGTAGATGGTGTGGTGGTCCCCCATCATGGTAGCAGTACCTCATCCAGCCCGGAATGGGTACAGGCACTCTCTCCGCAGTGGGCCATCTTTCCGGTCGGGTACCGTAACCGTTATCATCTACCGAAACAGGCGGTGGTTGAGCGCTATCGGCAGGCAGGGGCGAAGCTCTGGAGGAGTGACCAGAGTGGTGCGGTGCAGATTCATCTGGGTGGGGAGACTCCTCCCAGGGGCTGGCGGCAGTCACAGCTGAAAATCTGGAGTGATCGCCCCCGACCCGAAGAGAGATTATTGATAGAATAGAGACTTAATGTTATCTCTCTCATAAATTCCTTCATTGCGTTTTCAGGGTACGCGGTAAAACATCCCTGTGCGCTCGATGATAGCCATCCCTGGCTATAAAGGAACTTATGAAACTATTCATGCAACAATGGAAGACCTATGGTTAATATTCTAAGCTCAGGGGGGTGGCTGATTCTGCCTCTGCTGTTTGCCTCTATATTGGCAATGGCCATTGTGGCAGAGCGCTACTGGGCACTGCGCCGTTCGGTGGTGGTTCCCCCAAACCTGGTGGAGCAGATTTTGCAGTGGCACCATGATGAGCAGCTCACCCAGGAGACAATTGTCGAGATTCACCGCTCCTCTCCACTGGGAAGGATGCTGGCTGCCGGACTGCTCAACCGTAACCATCCGCGTGAGGTGATGAAAGAGAGCCTGGAGGAGTCGGGTCGTCATCAGGTTCATGAGATGGAACGCTATCTCAGTACGCTGGGAACGATTGCTGCCGGAGCCCCTCTGGTCGGCCTGCTCGGCACCGTCATGGGGATTATCAAGGTGTTTGATGCCATCACTCTGGAGGGGGTGGGTGACCCCACTATCCTCTCCGGCGGGATCTCTGAGGCACTGATTACCACCGCAGTTGGGCTCTCTGTGGCCATTCCCAGCCTGATCTTCTACCGTCTGCTCAAGCGCAGAGTAGACGAACTGGTGGTTGAGATGGAACAGGCCGCCATTCGGGTGGTTGAGATCATTCACGGCAACTGGGAGGTGGAACCCTACCTTCCTCAAGCGCCGCTCTCTCAGCAGATAACAGAGGCGCCGCCACCCCCATGAGGTTGAGAGAGCAGCATCCGGATGAGGTAGAGGTCAATATTGCACCACTGATTGATGTGGTTTTTCTGTTGTTGATCTTCTTTATGTTGACCACCACGTTTGAGAAGGAGGCTCGATTAACCATTGACCTGCCCGCTGCAGAGAGTCCCCCACAACAGCCACTCGAACAGCCCACCGAGATCACCATTGATGCCGGGGGCACCATCTACCCGGCGCAGTGGAGAGCGGCCCTGCAGCAGCTCTCGACTCTGCCGGGAGAGCATCCACTGCTGCTGCGTGCAGATCGTCAGGCCCCTCATGGTGCGGTGGTTGAGGTGATGGATCGAGCACGTCAATTACACCTGTTAAACCTCTCTATTGTGACCGAGAGTGCCCCTTGATCCGGCGTTGGGTTGAGCAGCTCTGGTACTCACCCAGCGGAATAGTGAAAGGGGTGCAGTGGCTGCTACTCCCCCTCTCACTACTCTTTTGTCTGCTGGTGTCACTGCGTCGCTGGGGATATCAGAACGCTATCCTGAAGAGCGCTCATCCGGGGGTGCCGGTGGTTGTGGTCGGCAATATCAGCGTGGGTGGGAGTGGAAAAACCCCGCTGGTCATTGCGCTGGTTCACTGGCTACAGCAGCAGGGACATACCCCCGCTGTGGTGAGTCGAGGTTATGGGCGGGTCGATGAAGAGCAGTTAATTGCGGTCACCGCAGTGAGTGATCCACAACAGGTAGGGGATGAGCCCCTGTTGATTGCGCAGCAGAGTGGGGCCATCGTGGTTGTGGCGGGTGACCGCTATGCTGCCGCTAGCCATGCCATCAGCCTGGGAGCCAGTATCATTGTGGGGGATGACGGACTGCAGCACTACCGGCTCCAGCGTGACTTTGAGATTGCGGTGGTGGATAGTCAACGTCAATTTGGTAACCGATACTGTCTGCCTGCGGGGCCTCTGCGTGAGGGGCTCCCCCGACTACATCAGGTTGATGCGGTCGTTCTTAATGGGGGCGGGGATGCGGAGCAGATAACGCCCGGTGTGGCGGCTATGGCGATGCAGCTGCGGGCGGGACGACTCTATCAACTGGGGGCTCCTGAGCGGTACTGTGAACTCAGTGAGCTGGTGGCCACTCCGCTCCATGCCGTGGCGGGTATTGCCCACCCGGAACGCTTTTTTACCCTGTTACAGAATGCAGGAATCCGGTTAATTCCCCACCCCTTTCCCGACCATCATCCGTATAATAGCAGTGACTTTGAGTTTGCCGAGCGCTACCCGGTTGTCATCACCGAAAAAGATGCGGTAAAGTGCGCAGAGCTTCAGTTAGAACAGCTTATCTGGGTGCTACCGGTAACCGTTGAGATCGACCCGCAGCTTCTGCAGCGGTTGAGTCAACAGCTACCCTCACTCAACTAATTATCCATTTCATAGCAGAGAGAAGTGTCACCATGGTTGATAAAAAATTACTGGATATTCTGGTCTGTCCACTCTGTAAAGGCCCCTTGATCTATAATCGATCGGCTCAGGAGCTGAGCTGCAAGGCAGACCGTCTCGCCTATCCCGTCCGGGATGATATTCCGGTGATGCTGGAGGAGGAGGCACGCGTAATGAGTGCCGAAGAGGTGGGGGCGTAAACGGGGGATCAGCATGGATTTCAGTGTCATTATTCCCGCCCGTTATGGTTCCAGCCGTCTTCCGGCCAAACCCCTGCTGCCTCTTCATGGCCGCCCTCTGGTGCTACACGTGTTGGAACGTGCCCAGGCGTGTGGAGCCAAACAGGTCTGTGTCGCCACAGATGATCAGAGAATAGCGGATGTTGTAGCGGCGGCGGGGGGGGAGGTCTGTATGACCCGTAGAGACCATAACTCCGGCACTGACCGTCTGGCCGAAGTGGTGGATCAGCTTGCGCTGGGTGAGGATGAGGTTGTGGTCAACCTGCAAGGGGATGAGCCACAGATGCCTTCCGAGTTGATTCAGCAGGTGGCTAGCGACATGATTACCCATGCAGATGCCTCAGTGACCACACTCTATCAACCGATTGGTGATCGTGAAACGCTGTTTAACCCGAATGCGGTGAAGGTGGTAACCGATGAGCAGGGATATGCCCTCTATTTTAGTCGTGCCCCGATCCCCTGGAATCGGGATACTTTCTCAACCCCGGAGCAGGCTGAAGTGGAGCTGCACCTTCGTCATATTGGTCTCTACAGCTATCGGGTCGGTTTTTTACGCCGTTATACCGCTTGGTCACCTAGCCCACTCGAACAGCTGGAGTCGCTGGAACAGCTGCGGGTATTGTGGAAAGGTGAACGAATTCACCTGACCGAGGCAGTGCAGGATCCTGGGCATGGTATCGATACAGCAGAGGATCTGGAGCAGGCAGAACGAAACAGGCCGGGGGGAGTCGATGCACGATAGAACACCGTTGGCTGAGGGTACCATTGGGGGGTACTATGTTAGGTTCTACTATGTTGGGTTCTACTATGGTGGATGTTATTATGCAGCACGGTAGCGACCCGTACGATCAGCAATAAATAGAGGAGCCTTCTTTGCTACAGGTGTTATTAATTGATGATGAGCGTTCAATCTTTGAGTCGGTGAAACTGTTTCTCGAGAAACAGGAGGAGAGTGAGGACCCTTTTGCTTTTCTGGACGAGGAGGATGAGGAGGAGG